>CAXZAB010000267.1:0-3005 GCA_964293715.1 uncultured bacterium
GGGTTGTTCGGAGTTCCGGGCAGATATGAATCTGTATAAAGTTTGGGCAATTTTGCAGCTAAAATCTCCGGATCCCCCGCCAAAACAGGCACTATGGCATCGTAAGGGAAACCGTATACGGGAACCTGATCTGCCGAGCCCACGATGATATCGGCATGATTTCTCAAAAGGTGCACTATCTCAATACTCTGCATACTGCAGGCATCGAAAAGCAGTATGTCCAGCTTGGGCCCGCCGTTCAGAGCATCAGCCAGCTCGCCATTGGCTACCCCTATCACATTGCCGCTACCCTCGTCCGGAGCTATGTATTTGGGACTTTTGTACCAGCTGTCGGCATGAGACCAGATAATCAGCATTGTATGCTGGGAAGGATAGCGGTTAAACCCCCAGCGAATGAAATCTTTGAGCTGATTGGGATCGCCGCTGTCGATGGTGCCGAGATTTTGGAGTACGGTCGATCCGATTCCGGGAGCTTGGTTTTCTTTGATCAGGTAACGTTTTGCGCCTATTTTTGGCAAATCCACCTGCACCACGAGCTTGAGATTTTCGGCCTGTACTGCGCTCTCCATCTGGATGATGTCCTCAACGGCAAATGTGGAGAGATTGTTATCCGCCGCCATATAGACCAATACAGTCCAATCTGTGGCAAAAAGAGCGGTACTGCCGCAGCTCAGCAGCAGAACCAAGAGCAGTATGGCTTTACGCATCCGGCGCTCTTTACAGATAGGGGAGCTTAGCCGCATGGCCTCACTCCCCGGTAAGTTTAAGTTGCTTTGCATCAGGACAAGCTATATCCGCTTGTTAATAAGGGTAATCCAGGGCTTCTTCCAGGCCGCTCAGAACCCGGATTCCACCCTGACACAGGGCTTCCATCTCTTTCTCGCCAGGATACAGATGAACTTTGGCGATGAAAGAGGTGCGTTCTGTGACATGATCCACGATAAAATCGTTGTAAACCAAACCACCCGAAAGGAAGATGCCATCCACTTTTCCGCTGAGTGCGGCTGCAGAGGCGCCAATTTCTTTAGCCACCTGATAGCACATGGCTTCCAGGATCAATTCGGCTTTTTTGTCGCCTTTTTCGATGCGCTCATTTATTTCGATGCCGCTGTCTGTACCCAAATAGGCAAATAGTCCGGCAGTTTTGCTGAGATATGCAGTCAGCTCTTTCTTGCTGTATTTTCCGCTGTAGGCCATATCCAGAAGGTCTCCGATGGGCAAGGCTCCGGCTCTTTGCGGAGAGAAAGGCCCCATGCCCAAAAGGGCGTTGTTCACATCCACCACTTTCCCGCCTTTGATCGCAGCTACAGAGATGCCGCCACCCATGTGCACTCCAATGAGATTTACCTGGGATATATTTTTGTCCAATTTCTTGGCCATCAATCTGGCAATATAACGGATGTTCAAAGCGTGGAAAAGGCTTTGGCGCTGGATCTCCGGAACGCCGGAGATTCTGGCGATGTCTTCAAATTCATCCACCACCACAGGGTCAACGATGAATCCTGGGATATTCAGCTCTTCCGCAATGGCGTTGGCGATAAAAGCGCCCAGGTTTGAGGCATGAATTCTCCCCCACAAAGAGGTATCTTTCAGATCGCGCATCAGGGAAGCACTGATCTTCATCGTGCCGCCTTTCACAGAGCGTAAAAGTCCGCCTCTGCCTACCACTGCGTGTAGGCTTTTGGGGTCCACTTTATGCTCACGCATTGCCCCCATTACCAGAGCTTTACGGAAATCATATTGTTCGATGATGCCGGCAAAAGGTTCAAGTTCTGCCGGATCATGGCGCAGAGTCTTTTCAAAAAGAGGGGTATCCCCATCGTGTACAGCAATTTTGGTTGATGTGGAGCCAGGATTGATCGCGAGGACGCGGTAGCTCATATTTCCTCCAGGGTATGTTTTATTTTTATTTTCTCAAACTTCAAATACACTGCAATCCTGTCAATCATTTTTAGCGTGTCAGACCGACTAATACATCCCGATAGCCCTGCATTTCTTTGAATTTTAGCGCAAGGCCGAGCCCAAAGCGTAGTAAAGATCGTAACGCTGTCTTCAGACGGCAGTAACGCTGGATTAATCCGGCCGTTGCATCAGCTTTAGCTGGTGCTACCGCAGTCCGAAGAATGCCGTAGGCTTGCCATATCAGGCAGAACCCACAACAAGCAAACACCTACAGAGTGCCGTAGGTGCGACATTTCAGATAGCACCCCGATAAACACATATCTCAATGAATGCCAAGGCATGGCATTTCAGATAGAAGGATGATTTGACATCGCAATATCGTAATCCCGCTATGATAACTCTCATTTATGGATAGTTCCTGTTTAAAGTCCAAAGAGCCTTTAGTATGTAGTTCAAAGAGCCTTTCCTGGTTTCGAAATATCCAATTGTTTTAGGGCTCTTTGGACTTCATATGAAACAAGCCACTGGTCTTGCTGTTTGAAGTCCAAGCCGGCTGTATCATTAACCGTAAATGCATAGTTTATCAAGCCGGCTTGAACTCCAAACTGGTTTGCCGCATAGCCACCTTCGCTCCCTTGCTGCGCTGGGGGGAGCTAAGGTGGCTATGCTTAATGCACTATTCATTTCGAGCCTCCAAGGTAAAAAGGTAATAATCATAAAAGTTTACAGACCTGCCCTGCAGAGCCTGAACCCAATGCCGCCGTCGCTGCTGTCCGGGCCGTAGCCATACCGACTCGCAACCCGGCATTCATTGGCATTAAAGCCCCAGCAACCGCCCCGAAACACACGGCCCGACCCGCTAGTGGGACCTGTCGGATTGTTGCTTGGACTGCTGATGTAATAAGAGCTGCTATACCAATCCCAACACCATTCATAAAGATTGCCGCTCATGTCGTAAAGACCAAGCGCATTGGGAGTTTTAGTGCCTACAGGTTTGGAACCATTTGGTGAGTTGTTGCCACTATACCAGCCCACGGCATTGAGGTCGTCACTACCGCTGTACAGATAATCCGGATTATTCGACCCACCCCGTGCCGCATATT
>CAXZAB010000268.1:0-3000 GCA_964293715.1 uncultured bacterium
CTGGTTTCGCGGTATTTCTTGATGAAAGGCATTCCCAGCCTGGCGGAGACGTCCCAATCTATATCCCGGTAGTTATCTCCGGGTTGATATTCCCGCACTTCGCTGAATTCCAGGCCTTGCCCTTTGAAGCTGGAATGATACTCTCCACTAAAAATCTCATTGACGATGTTTTTGGTGGATATCTCCAGTCGGCGGATTTTCCTCAGCAGGTCAGCCGTGCTTAACAGGTGCACTACTACGCTCCTCTACCTTCAGGGAACCTCAATCTCATCCAAAATACGGCCGATAATCTCTTCGCTTTCGATCTCTTCGGCTTCCGCTTCATAAGAAAGCACGATTCTGTGGCGCAGCACATCTTTGCCGATGGCTTTGATATCGTCCGGGACCACATAGGCTCTGCCTTCCAGATAAGCATGTGCTTTGGCCGCTTTGGCCAGATAGATGCTGGCCCGGGGTGAGGCCCCCAGACTGATCAAAGGCGCCAGTGTTCCCAACCGCGGATAACGCTCCGGATGCCGGGTGGCCCAGACCAAATTCAGGATATAATCTATAAGTTTTTCTTCCATATAAACGCTGTGCATCACCTGACGCATCTGCTTGATTTTTTCAGGGCTGAGCACCGGTGAAATTTGGATGGGCTTGGGATCCACCATCAAGGCCATGATCCTGCGCTCTTCTTCCATTTGCGGATAGCGAATGAGCAGCTTCATCATAAAGCGATCGATTTGCGCTTCGGGCAAGGGGTAAGTCCCCTCATGTTCAATGGGATTTTGGGTGGCCATCACAAAGAAAGGATCCGGCAAAGCTTCACTGCAGTCGCCTATGGTAACCTGACGTTCCTGCATGGCCTCCAAAAGCGCAGACTGCACTTTGGAAGGGGCCCGGTTGATCTCATCTGCCAAAATGAAATTGGCAAAGATAGGGCCTTTTTTGGGATAAAATTCTGCGGTCTTCTGGTTGAAGATCAAAGTTCCGGTAATATCTGCCGGGAGCAGATCCGGCGTAAACTGGATGCGGGTAAAGCTGGCCTTGAGACTGGCCGCCAGACTGCTGACGATAAGGGTCTTGGCCAGGCCGGGAACTCCTTCGATCAGCACGTGTCCATCCGCCAAAATCGCAATCAAGAGCCTGCTGATGATGGCATCCTGGCCGATCACAGCCTTGCCCATTTCGTGTCTCACGTCTCTTAAGGCGGCTGAACTTTCTGTTACTTGAGTTTGAATCTCTTCGATTAACATATCACCCCCTATGGTCTTTGCTTTAGTTTAAATAATGAGAAAACGGGAATCCGGCATTACCGCAATTCCCGATTTATGTAAAGTAAACTCTTCAGTGCGTAAGGTGTATCTTATTTGGATACGGCTTTACGAACTTTATTTGCCTTAAGGCAAGAAGCACAGACTTTTACACGTTTGGTCCCGCCATCGACAATGGCGCGTACATCGTGCAAATTCGGATAAAACCGACGTTTGGTAGCATTCAAAGCGTGGGAACGATGATTCCCCACTTGAGCTGTCTTACCACAGATATCGCATATTCTTGACATTTTGAACCGTCCCTTAATATTTTGTTTTGATAGCCAAGATATTTGGAGTCCTTATTCTGACAAGCTATTTTATTTAATAGTCTGCGGAATACGAATATCAAAGCGGCTACCGGTAGGCTCCAGCGGAATGAATTCCAATCTGCCCTTATGTTCCTGTACCAGCTTGCGACAGATGGGAAGACCCAGACCTGTGCCATGATTTTTACCGTTTGTTACAAAGGGTTCAAAGATACCGTCCCGGATTCTAAGTGGAATTCCAGGGCCATTGTCGATCACACTGATCTGCAGCCAGCCGGAATTCATGGAAGCTGTGAGTTTGATCTCTTTGTCTGAATCTGAGTCCAAGGCTTCGCTGGAGTTTTTGATCAGATTCACCAGAACTCTGCGAATCTTAGCCTCATCAAAATATACATAGTCATGAACTTTATTTTCCACCACGAAGGCGATCTTGCGTCCCTTCAAAGCGGTCTCGTTGATCTCTTTGATATCTTCAAAGACTTTCTGCAGATCCACCTTTTGAATCAAGGGAGCAGTCTCTATGCCCCTGGCAAAATCCAGAATCTCACGCACCAATTGATCGATCAAACGCGTTTGTTTGACAATGCTTTGGGTAAATTCCTCACTGCCTGGAAAGAGGTTCTCGATGAGCTGTGCAGTAAGGACTATCACCGTCAAAGGCGTCTTGATATCATGGATAATCTTACTGGCTGCCATTCCGATCGCCATCAGGCGGTTTTGGGAAATCATATCATCCATCAGGCCTACAAAGCGTTCATTGGTGCTGCGCAGGCGATCTGAGAGTGTGCGGATAAGATTGAACATCACCGTGGGATATTTAAAAGATAGCTCGATAAATACTGCTTTGGGAATGATCAAAAGCTCTACTTCTTCGAGAGCCAAAACCGAAGCACTGCGAGGTTCTTCATCGATCACGCCCATTTCCCCGAAGAAATCTCCAGGTTCCAGCACAGATAACTGCGCAGCCGGAGTATCAGGGTTCTTAAGACCTTTATTGATCTCCACTTTGCCCTTGCAAATAAAGAACAAGCTGTCGGCCGCTTCGTGTTCAGTGATGATTTGAGTGCCTTCCTGGAATTTCATACGCTTCAAACCTGCAAAAAACTGATCTAATTCCTCTTCGCTCAGTCCCTCAAACAAACCAGGTTTGGCGCAAATTGTCTTTTCATGGCTCATAGTTCCCCCTTGGGATTATGGAAAATATTCTTATACAACCCATATTTTTGTTTTGTGCTTTTTGTCAAGGAATTGTTGATTTAGAACCAATCTGGCTCCTTTTCATAGCCCGCATGGTGCAGTTTGAAAACAGATACCGATAGAGGAAATCCGCGTTTCTATTATTTTGGCCAAACAAACGATAAGGCCAGCCCCCCGGTCACACTTCCTGCGAACTTATCCTCATGCTTGATGAGGCTAAAGACCTCGTATCCTATCTC
>CAXZAB010000269.1:0-2986 GCA_964293715.1 uncultured bacterium
GAAATCAAGGATATATTTTTGAGCGACCAATGGAAAGACGCCAAAGCGCAATTTGCAGAGTGTCCCGGCTGCTGGAATACCTGTTATACCATCAGTTCCCGGGCAATGTCCTATCTGCATTTAGGCACCATCCGGCAATATCTGCTGAAGAGTATAGTATAAATCAGTTCCGCGCAAGTTCTTTATTAAAGATACACTTGCGGATGTAAATTGCTGCGTCGTTTTAGCCTATCTCTTCTTGCAAATTCACTTTTGTGGAAATATATGGACAAAACCACAAATAAGCTAAAAACAGGTCTTGCTTTTCCTTGACAGTTTGTTGCTTGTCACCACAATAATTCTTGAGGTAAATATGGTACAAAAACTGATCTTGAAAATGTGTGAGCAGGCTTGAGCATGAATGTTTATGGTGACAAGACTAAGGGCAAGCGTAACGGCAAGAGCCCCTCAATAAGGCTGCCTGCTTCTCATAAGCGAGGCGCAGACCTCATATGCTATCGACCTGCTCTGCTTAGGGGAATTAATGCGGGACCCCGTACCTAAAATGAAAGAGAGAATCATCCGTCATAAAGCAGCTGACACCCCTCGCGGCGGCTACGTATTCTATTGGATGCAACAAGCCCAACGTATTCATTACAACCCCGCCTTTGACTACGCTGTGGCAGAAGCTATGCGAATGAAGATGGGCCTGATAGTATGCTTTGTTGTCAGCGCTGAGATTCCCGAAGCCAATATCCGGCATTACCGTTTTATGATCGAAGCTCTGCCAGAAATCGCAGTTGAGCTGATACCCAAGAAAATCCCCTTTCATATTCTATTGGGCAAACCTGAAGAGCTGATCCCCAAGCTTGCCCAAAAAGCCCGGCTCTTGGTTCTTGATCATGGTTATCTGAACTGGCAAAAGGCCTGGCGTGATGAAATGTTTGACAGTAAGCTGCTCGCGGACACAGAAATCGTGCAGCTGGATAGTGAAGCCACCATCCCTGTGCATCTGGCTTCGGACAAAGAAGAGTATTCCGCCGCTACCCTACGTAGAAAACTGGTTTTAAAACTGCCTGATTGGGTAGATTATCCTGATCCGGCAAACTATGATATTCCTGCCCAAGACCTGGATTTGCAGGGTATCCCCCACTACTCACACGATTCGCAGGATCTTGATGCGCTCTGGGATTGGGTGCTCACTGAACTTAAACCACAGCAGAATCCGGGCATTTTAAGCCAGATAACAGGCGGTTACAGCCAAGCTCAAGCAAGGTTGGACATCTTCATTCAAGACAGATTATCTGGCTTCTCACAGTACCGCAATCATCCTGATAAGGACTACGTGAGTAATCTGAGTCCATATTTGCATTTTGGCCAGATATCGGCCTTAGATATCATTCACAAAATTTTTGAAGCCTGGCAGGTCCCTTTTGATGCTTTACCACACTTGATTAGAGACAGAAAGCAGCTGGATGGGAAGATCCTGAACCTGGCAGATTATGCTGAAGAACTCATCGTAAGACGAGAGCTTAGCATGAATTTTTGTGAAAACAATCCCCAATATGATTCCGCTCTATGCTTGCCAAACTGGGCTCGCAAGACTTTGAACAATCACATAGGGGATGCTCGCGAAGCTGAATATTCACTTGAGACATTAGAGCAAGGCGAGACCGATGATATATATTGGAACGCTGCTCAGCGGCAAATGGTCTTAACCGGTAAGATGCACGGCTACATGCGCATGTATTGGGGAAAGCGGCTGCTGATGTGGTGCCCGTCTGTGGATGAGGCCTTTGAGATTTTGTTATACTTAAACAACAAATATGAGCTGGATGGCCGCGATGTGAATGCCTACGCCGGGGTAGCCTGGTGTTTTGGCAAGCACGATCGTCCCTGGGGCGAAAGGCCGATTTATGGAATGGTGCGTTATATGAATGCCAATGGCTTAAAACGGAAATTTGATATGAATGCCTACCTTGCCAAAGTAGATTTGCTGAAGGGGTAAAAATGAAACATTGGCTTAACTTTTTCTTAGTTTTTTTAAGTCTATCCTTGTTTGCTCAAGAGCCCAAACCTGCCAAGATCATAATTGGTGGAGATTCGGATTACCCGCCTTATGAATTTATCAATGCAGCCGGGGTTCCGGATGGCTACAATGTAGAGCTTAGCCGCGCTGTGGCAAAAATGATTGGCATGGAGCCGGAATTCCGCTTGGGCAAATGGTCACTGGTACGATCCTGGCTAAAAGATGGATCTATCGATCTCATCCAGGGTATGGCTTTTTCGGTTCCGCGCGCCAAAGAATATTATTTTTCGGGAGCGCATACAGTAACCTGGAGGGCCATTTTTATCCGTAAAGATTCTAATATCTCCAGCGAAAATGACATCATAAATAGCTCTGTGGTCATCACAGAGGGGGATGTAGCTGAGGAGTATCTGCGTCTTTTGGGATTTAAGGGCAAGCTGAATACTGTTCCCTCTGCGGAAATCGCCATTAAGCTCGTGGAAAACGGAGATTTTGATGCCTGCTTAACTAATTATATGCAAGGCTTGTATCTCATCCGAAATCATAAACTTAAGAATATCAGAACACTGCCGCAAAGAATACAGCAACGCGAATACTGTTTTGCTTCCCTGGATGAGGAATTGATCCAAAAAGTAGATGCAGCCTTGATTGAATTAGACAGCAGTGGCGAACTCAAGATTTTGCGCGATAAGTGGTTTACAGAGCAGCACTCAAATTCTAAGATGCACAGCCATATCATCCTGGGCGCAGCTTATGCTTCCATCCCCCTTTTAATCCTGCTTTTCCTCTTTGTGATGATATCCAGAAAGCATAAAAAGCAGATAAGCAAGATGAGAGCCCAAACGTCCAAAATCGAAGCAAAGCTGACTGCATCCAATGCAGAAGTAAGAGCCTGGCAGGAAAGCTTTATCCACGGCCCGGTAATCCTGTATAAAGTGACTCACCACCCTATGAAGGTGCTTTTCATTTCTGAAAACA
>CAXZAB010000270.1:0-2985 GCA_964293715.1 uncultured bacterium
ATCCCCATAATTGGTTGCTGGAGATATTTGGGAATTTTGGCATTGTCATCTTGGCGGGAATTCTTTATATCTATACCAGATGGTTGTACCTCCTTTATATGAAATACCGTCACAGCAGCGGGCGTGAAAAAAGCTTATGCCTGATGTATCTGCTCTCGCTCCTACTCTTTTTGCCCTGTAGCCTTCTGCCCAGCTCAATCAAGTGGCAGCATCTGATCTGGATATATTTTGCCGGCATCAATGCCTATTGCCATAGTTCAAAACCCGTTTATGAGGATAATAAATGAATAAATTTCAAGAATTAGTCGATATCATCGCAGCTTTAAGAGACCCGGAAACCGGCTGCCCCTGGGATACCAAGCAAACCGCGGAATCATTGGTGCCAAACTTCATTGAAGAGCTTTACGAAGTGGTGGAAGCCATTGAAAAAAAAGACGATGAATCTCTGTGTGAGGAGCTGGGCGATCTCATGCTGCACGTGGTGTTTCAAGCTCAGATCGCGCGGGAGCAGAAAGCTTTTCAGATGGAAGACGTGCTCTTGGGCATTGTCAATAAAATAGTGCGTCGCCATCCTCATGTCTTTGGCGATCTTGACGTAACCGATGCCGATGATGTGAAGATGAATTGGGAACATATCAAGAGAGTGGAGAAAACCGATAGAGAAAGCGTGCTGGATGGAGTCCCCAAGAGTATGCCCGCTTTGATTCAGGCGCAAAGAACGCAGGAAAAAGCAGCTTCTGTGGGATTTGATTGGCCGGATCTACCCCCTGTTATGGCCAAAATCGATGAAGAGCGGGAAGAGCTGCGTGAAGTCCTGGGTGGCGACGGCGCCGAAGGCATCAGAGAGGAATTGGGTGATCTCTTGTTTAGCATCGTAAATTTGGCCCGCAAATTGGGCATTGATTCGGAAGCAGCTTTAAAAGAAGCTACCCGTAAATTTTACCACCGCTTCCGTTATGTGGAAGCACAATATAATAAAACCGATATACATGAGGCCAGCCTTGAAGAACTCGACTCGCACTGGGAAACCGCGAAAAACCGCTAATCGCTTCCAAACCCTGAGGCTTTACCTCGTGGGTGGGTCGCTGATTATCTTTGTGTTTTTCGCAATTTACACCCAATTTCTGATCCAAAAAGCCAAGAAGGAGCAGGAATATGTTCCCCGCATCTTTGCGCAATATATCGCTTACTCCGATAGCTATCTGCGCGCCGCGGAAAAATATGCGCAATTGCTCACAGAAGTAAGCTCGAAGTATCTCCAATTCACCGCGCAGCGGGATTTCCAGCAACAGCTCTGGGACTATATTTCCACAGAGTTTATGCCGGATAACCCTATCCCGGTGATTATTACAGACGAGAATATGCAGCCTCTGGTTTGGAAGAATATCCCGGTCTCAAATGATTCTCTTTATGAGGACTTGAGCGCTGCTACTCAGCTTATGATGGGCGAATTGATGGAGAAGATGATCCAAACCCCTCTGGTGGACGATAATCACCTCACAGGCTACGCTTTTTACAGCAAACCCGTCTCTTTTGAGAGCTTCATCAAGAATATCGATTACGGGATCATCGTGACAGATCGCAATAGGGAACCGCTGTTTTGGCGTAATGTCGATGTTAGTGAAAATATCAGATTCGGCTTTCTGCCTCCTGAGGAGCAGATGGATCTACTTGCCCATCAACGCACAATGAAGGAGATCCCGCTTTCCAATGAGGCGGATTCCCTGGGCTATATCTATTTCAGCAATCCCCAATCTCTGTCTTACATCCGTTATATCATTATATTGGAGCTATTTCTGGCGTTGATGGTGGTCTTTTTTGGCTCCTATGGGCTGATGCTGCTCAAGCGCAGCGAGAAAGATACCCTCTGGATATCTCTGGCCAAGGAAACCGCACATCAATTTGGCACCCCCATCACTTCCCTGATGGGCTGGATAGATTATATCTCGCAAAGCCCTTCGGAAGGGGTAAAGCGCCCCAATATGGATGAGATATTGGACTTTATGAGGGCAGATTTGGAGCATCTGAGAAACATCGCCTCCCGTTTCGGCAAAGTGGGCAGTGTTACGAAATTGGAGCCGCACAATCTGCATGATATTCTCTGTGAAATCGTGGAGTATTACCGTCACCGCATGCCACACCTGGGCTCGCGCATCGATATCCATCTGATCAGTAAAATCGATGGCATCGAAGTACTGTTGGATTACCAGCTCATCCAATGGACCCTGGAGAATCTGATCAAAAACTGTGTGGATGCCATGACCGGTATAGGCGGCAACATCATTGTGACCGCTACTCACAAAGCCCCCTTCGTTTATGTGCTGATCCGTGACGAAGGCAAAGGCATTCCCCGGGGACAATGGAAGAAGGTCTTTGAACCGGGAGTGACCAGCAAGACCCGGGGTTGGGGCCTGGGGCTCAGCCTTTCCAAACGCATCATCGATGAATATCATCAGGGCCGCATCAGGGTATTGCAAAGTGCCATCAATGAAGGTACCACCATCGAGATCAAACTTCACACCACAGAAAGCAAAAGGAAGAAAGCATGAGATACGTGCTCAGTTCTCAGCAGATGCGCGAGATGGACCGGCGCACCATAGAAGATTTTGGCATTTCATCACCAATTTTGATGGAAGTAGCCGGAGCCAGATGCGCAGATTATGTTAAACAAAACTGCGGGCCAGCTTTGGCTGCAGGAGTGATCATACTTTGCGGCCGGGGAAACAATGGCGGAGATGGCTATGTGATTGCCAGGCATCTCTATGATGTTACTTCCAGACTCTTAATCCTGAGTATCGGCGATGGCGATATGAGCCCCGAGACTGCGCACAACCGTAGGCTTTGCGAAAGCCTGGACCTCAGCATCCAGGATATCAACGAAGCCGAAGAGCTCAGCACTCTGCTTGCCTTCATGCCACAGCCTGCCGGCATTCTCATAGACGCTCTTTTTGGCATTGGTTTTCATGGCCTCATGCCCTCTATGAC
>CAXZAB010000271.1:0-2961 GCA_964293715.1 uncultured bacterium
CGCTTTCTCTGACCTATGTGATGTTGCCGATCACCACCCTGATTCTGGCTTTGGCGCCGGATTTTATCACTATCCTCTTTGCCCATGGTGCTTTTGACGCAAATGCGGTGTGGATGAGCTCCCAGGCGCTGGTCTTTTATTCTATGGGACTGATCTTCTACAGTCTGAATCAGGTATTCACCCCGCTGTTTTATGCCAATGGCGATACCAAGACGCCCATGAAACTGGCTGCCTTCATAGTATCGCTAAACATAATTCTGAACTATGTTCTGATGCAGTTTATGCAGCACCGGGGACTGGCTCTTTCCACCTCGATCACGGCGTTTATCAACTATCTGGCCCTGGTCTATCTTATCCATAAGAAGCTGCCCGAGGTTAACTTTAAGGGCATTACAGGCAATCTGCTCAAGAGCCTGGGAATCTGTGTACTGATCTATTTCGTGGCCATCTTCCTGGGGCAGATACTTCCTCTGACTACGAGATTTGAACTTGTCCTCAAAGCGCTGATCATTAGCGTGGTAAGCTTTGCCATCTTCTATCTTTTGGGCCTGCTGCTCAAACTCAGCTATATTTCCGAGACCACCCAGAAATTATGCAAGCGCCTACGCCGCAAATAGAAAGCAAGCTGGCTTTCTTGCCGGACAGACCCGGAGTTTATCTTTGGAAAAACGCCAAAGATGATGTGATCTATGTGGGCAAGGCAATGTCCTTGAAGCATCGGGTGCCCTCCTATCTTTCCGCTTCGGTGAAGGATCCCAAGACCCAGCAGCTGGTGGCTCATATCGCCGCTCTGGACTACATCATCACCTCCAGCGAAGCTGAAGCCTTCCTGCTGGAAGCCAGCCTCATCAAGCGCCACCAGCCCAAATACAATGTCTCGCTGAGAGATGACAAGAGCTATCCCTTTGTGAAAATCACCCTCAATGAGCCTTTCCCCCGCATCTTCATTACCAGAGACGTGGTCAAAGACGGGGGCCGCTATTTTGGACCCTATACGGATGTGAAGTCACTGCGGCGCACCCTGCGCGATTTTGAATGGCTCTTCCCCATCCGGGATTGCAAACGTAATATCCCCATTGGCAAGGTGATCTTTGATAAAGCCTGTATCAACTATCAATTGGGCAAATGCACCGCTCCCTGCATCGGCAAAATCTCGCAGGGACAGTATATGGTCATCGTGAATAAACTGATCCGCTTTTTTGAAGGGAAGTACGATGAACTGTTGCAGGAATATCAAGAAGAGATGAATCAGCTTTCTGCTGAACTGCATTTTGAGGAAGCGGCTAAGATTCGCGATCGCATCATCGCCATTCAAAGAATCCAAACGCGGCAGATTGTGTTTTTTGCAGACCGCCGCAATATCGATATCATCGGGCTTTATCAGGAAGAGAAAGATGCCGTAGCCGTGGTGATCCGCATGCTGGAGGGCAGCATCATCAATCAGGAAAATTACCCTTTGAAAAACATCAGTCTGGACAGCCAAGAGAGCATTCTGGCCTCTTTTTTGAAGCTTTACTATTCTCAAAAAGAAGAGCTGCCTCAGGAAATCCTGCTCCCCTTTGCCCCGGATGATTATGATGCTATCAACCAATGGCTGCAAAACAAACTGGTACTGCCCCAACGGGGCGAAAAGAGCAAACTCATCGCCATGGCCAAGCGCAATGCCTTTCACCTGGTGGAAGAAAGGAAGCTGGCGCATCTGAGGAAGGCAAACCGCACCATCTATCCCATTCAGGAACTCAAAGAAGCTTTGGGCTTAAGTAAACTCCCCCGCAGAATAGTGTGTATGGATATCTCCACCATCCAAGGTACGGATACGGTATCCAGCGCGGTCTTCTTTGTAAATGGAAAGCCGAGGAAAAAGTTTTACCGGCATTTCATCATCCGCGATATCGAGACTCAAAATGACTATGCTGCCCTGCAGGAAACCCTGCGCCGCTTTATGGATGAGATCGATAAAGACCAGGATATGAAGCCTGACCTTTTTATCATCGATGGCGGTAAGGGACAGCTCAGCGCCACGAACGAGATTTTGCAAGATTCCCAGTATAAGGACATCAGCATCGTGTCCTTGGCCAAACGGGCAGAGGAAATCTTCCTGCCTGGCAGAAGCGAATCTGTGATTCTGGCCCGCTCTTCATCCGCTTTGAGGCTGGTCACGAACATCCGCGATGAAGCGCATAGATTTGCCATAAATTTTCACCGTAAAAGACGTAGCAAGCGTACTTTGACCAGCGAATTGGAAGAGATTCCCGGCATCGGTGAACAAACTAAATTCCTCTTGCTCAAAGCGCTGGGTTCGGTAGAAAACGTCCGCACTGCAGAGCTTGAGACTCTGACTTCCATCAAGGGCATTGGCCCTAAAACTGCACAAAACATCCACGAATTTTTTCATAAGGAGCAACCATGAAATACCGCAAAATGCCAAAATCCGAAGACCAGCTATCCATCCTGGGCTTTGGCTGCATGAGATTTCCCACAGATAAAGATGGTAAAATTGATGAAGAACAAAGCCTGGCTATGCTGCATGAAGCCTATCAGGCAGGGGTGAATTACTACGACACGGCCTGGGGCTATCATGATGAAGGGTCAGAGCCGTTTGTGGGCAAATTCCTGAGCCAGATTGACCGCTCTAAGGTTTTTGTAGCTACCAAACTACCCTGCTGGCTGGTGAAAACCCGCGCCGATATGGATACTTTTTTGAATGCGCAGCTGGAAAGACTGCAAACTGATCATATAGATTACTATCTCTTGCACGCTTTGAACAAACGGACCTGGAAAGCCATGCAGGAGCTGGGAGTGCTGGAATTTCTGGAAGCAGCCAGAGCCTCCGGCAAAATCCGCTATATCGGCTTTTCCTTTCATGATGACTATGCCACGTTTGCCCGGATCATAGAGGCTTGGGATTGGGATTTTACCCAGATCATGCTGAACTATCTGGATACGGACTATCAAGCCGGC
>CAXZAB010000272.1:0-2961 GCA_964293715.1 uncultured bacterium
TAGGGATGTTCAGGGTTACTGCACCGAGTACTGGTATGCTGACCCTGAAACCGAATTCGATCTTGGAGCTATACTTCGATATCTTCATCTCAGAACTTGAGTATTTGATTCGCACAGGCCTGGTGAAGCAGTACCGCAAAGAATCCCGCAACCAGACTGCTCTCAAGGGATCCATCGATTTCCCGGGACACTTAGCGAAAAACTTAGTCCACAAAGAAAGGTTCTACACCAAAACCAACCTTTACGATTACGATCACATCTGGCACGCCATCTTCAGCCAAACTATCAATCTCATCAAGGTTCTTTCCCGGAGCACCAATCTGCATAACCGTATTGGCGCTCTGGAGCTGAATTTTCCGGAGGTGACTCTCTGCAGGATCACAGAGAGTACATTTGCCGATCTTTGTTACAATAGAAAAACCGAGGCCTACCGGGTGGCGATTGAGATCGCCAGACTACTTCTTCTTGGGTTTCATCCAGACTTGGCAAAAGGCAGTAATCACGTTTTGGCTCTGATGTTTGACATGAATCTGCTCTGGGAAAGCTTCATTTATCACAGCCTGAGGAAGCAATTCCTGAAGAATTCTGCCCCCTACTCCATCCGGGCTCAAGCCTCTAAACCGTTCTGGAAAACCAAGAATTACCGGACATCCCTGCGCCCCGATATTCTTATCGAAAGCCGCTTGGATGATCAGAAATTTGTGCTCGACACCAAATGGAAGATGATCACAGATACAAGCCCTTCGTCTTCGGATTTACAGCAGCTATTTGCCTATTCCCAGTTTTTCCATTCTCCCAAGAATGCTCTGGTTTATCCGGGGATGTCAAGTAATACAAGTGAAGGAAAGTATTGTATTTCAACTGAATGGGCAAACAAGATCACCTGTAGTGTGATTCATTTAGGGGTAGAACCTCAGATCAGAAGATGGCAGAAGTCCATTTATGAGACGGTTGTTGATTGGATGGACTCGGAAAACGGATCTGAGTTCAACCAAGGCTTAAAGCGCAGTCCTATTTCACAACCATCACCCGCGACATAAACACCTCATCATCAGCCTCCATCCGGATCAGATAGATTCCATTTGGTAGTTCTCTACCCTGTTTATCGCTCGCAGTCCAGATCAAGCTACCTTTCTTAACCATCGTCGGATAAGATTCCTTTTTCACTAGCTGACCTTTGATATTATAGGTGCTGATTTTCATAGAACCGGCTTTGGCAAGGGAATACTCCACTGAGGTCTGGCTTTGTTTTAACCCAAAAACGACCGAGGTGGATGTGAAGCAATCTGGCAGGTAAAAGATCGAGGATACGCTTAGCGGGTAAGGCTGGAAAAGGAAAGGTCGTTTTAAGGTCAAAACTGTCTGCATATTTTTCCTCATCGGAAATAATGTCCCCGTTTTCTCTTGACCTTATCCCGATAGCCCTGATGATGCCTTGTACCATTAAAGAACTAAGATCAAGGATTAGATTATGAATGAAATACTCTTGGAATATCTGAATAAACACGGGAAATCACCTGTGGACTATGTCCTGTCCAAATTTGAGCAATATGACATTGTCCTGTTGGGCGAAATGCACAGGGTGAAACAGCAATTGGAGCTTTATCACAAGCTCATTCCCAGATTGCCGGAATATGGCATTACTACTATCGCCTATGAATTTGCCAGAAGGGAAGATCAGGCCTTGCTGGATGAACTCCTAAGCAAAAGCAATTTTGATGTGCCTCTGGCGAAAAAGATCATGATCAAGCAAGAGGCGTATTGGGGATTTCAGGAGTATCTGGATGTGTTCAGACTGGTGTGGTCTGTAAATAAAGGACTTCCACCTGCGCAAAAGATCAGGATTCTGGGGCTGAATGATCCCACCAATTGGACGCTTTACAATCAGATCTGCAATCAAAAGAACCGGAAGCCGAATGCGGAAGAAATCACAGAGTGTGGGAAGGGCTGTGGAGAGCAGTATTGGGCAGATCTCATCAGCGAGCATTATGAGCCAAACCATACTAAAGTCCTGGGCATTATGGGTTCTCATCATGCCTTTACCAAATACAGGGAACCCTCATGGCGCCTTGAGGACGACGAAAAGATCTTTACCGGTTTTGAAACCGTGAGATTCGGTAATCACCTGCAGGAACGCTATGGAGAAAAGCTCTTCAATATTTGTTTTTACGATCCCTGGAATGGTAAACGGGCTGCTCAGGAAGCTCTGCATCCCGCAGGCAGCATTATAGAGCAGGTGATAAGTCCGCATTACCAGGAGATTGGTTTTGATCTGAAAGACAGCCCTTGGGGTGAGCTTGAGGATGACAGCTTCTACTCTCTGGGTTATCCGGACTTCAGGCTCAAGGATAATTTTGATGGGATGATTTATACGGGACGGTTGCAAGATTTGCAGCCCGTGAACCCTATCGCTGGCTTTATTGATGAAGACAATATCCAGCTGTTTCGGGATTATGTGTGCTTCAATTGTGATACAGATAAGAGCATAGCTGAGCTAAATGCTATTATTCATGAGGAAGCGGAGATATGAGGTGACGAGGGTCAAAACTATCCACGGCCTGTTTTGACTTTCATTTTTGATCTGGCAGCTTAGCTTCAGTTTTACCTATATCTTCTCTTATCCAAACTAAGTCCAAATTATTCCCAAGACCAAAAATGAGAGTTTAAACAGGGGTATCACATGTCTGCGACCTCAAACGATGGGCTAAAATATCACAACACTACTGTGGAAATTATCCAGTCAATGGTAGCTTTGTTTTAACCCAAAAACGACCCAGGGGGCTTTGAAACAATTTGCCAGGATAAAAATTGAGGATATGCGTAGCGGGTAAAGCGGGAGTAGGGAAGGTCGTTTTAAGGTCAAAACTGTCGGCAGGAGCAGGCTTGCTCCACAATCAGGCTTCCCGCCCGCATGCTTGACTATTGGACGTGCTTTCAACATGCCTTGAACTCGAGGTGACT
>CAXZAB010000273.1:0-2946 GCA_964293715.1 uncultured bacterium
TTGTGAATGAAACAAAGACGCTGGGCAGCCATGAGGCCGCCTGGGATGGATGTGACAAAGCCGGCAGCCAGGTGTCCTCAGGCCTTTATTTCATCAGGTTACAGGCAAATGGCAAGACCCTAAAAAACAAGGTAATTAAGCTTAAATAGCTAAACCACCAGAGAGGGCGAATATGCTTTTCCACCACAAAACATTGAGGGAACATGGAAAGACGATGTATGCTGATACGAAAGCTACACAGGGCTACAAGCCGTGGTCAAAGTAGCAGCTATCAAAACAGAGCTTGACTGTTCCTCATAAAGAAGGGAAAAGCTATCTTGACCTTCGATGAGATAATGAATTTGCTCAACAGATAAAATAATTGGCGTTTTAGAATCCCTAAACCCGGTGAACTGACACTCATATAGTATAAGCTACTTTAAAAGGAGTGTCAGTATGAAAAAAGTCATTAGTCTCATAGCGATAGCAGTGTTTCTCGCAGGTATGTTGTTTGCCGCGCTGGATTACACAACAGTCGATCCCTTATCTTTACCCGTTTACACGGGGCTGCCCGGTGATGCTGGAATACTTGTCGTATTCGAGGATGCCAGCGGCCAATACGTTTTGGTATCAGTAGATGGATTCTTATACGTCTGCTATTTAAACTAAAGTAATCATCACAAACAATGAAAAACACTATTAAGGAGTTAGAAATGTTCAAGCTATTTACCAACCTCGCCTCCCAATATGTTACGGGTAAAAGACTTCTTGTAATCCCGATTTCAATATGCTTACTATTTGCGGCTTCAGCTCTGTGCAGCATTGAATCGCATTATGGATCAAATCCTTCTGATGCCGGGGATCCTCCCAAATCTTATGACTACCTGCTATTTCCAGATAGTGGGCCCAGCATTATTGCTGTATTGTCTGAGATACAGACAAGATACGATAACAACGAAAAGAACAACTTTACAGTACTTTTGGCCAATGGCACATACAGTATGCCGATAATAATGTCATTCTCGGACAACAGCTCCTCGTTTTCGGAATTATTCATCGATTTACGAGGGCTGGGAGTTTCAGTTTTGCTCCCCGGAGATAACTTTATCGAGACTGATTCTGGCAATTTGCATTTCAAAATTAGCAATGTATCGATGAGCGGCGGCAGCAGAGGAATAGAAGCTTATAGCGATCTTGCTGGCAATGCCATAAGCTTCCTGGAGCTGCAAAACTGCAGAATTTTCGACAATACCAACAGCTCTCAGGGCATGGATGGCACAGGCGTGTATGCAAACGGCCCCACAGTGATCACGGGTTGCGATATCTACAACAACATTGGATACAATTGGGTCAGCCTTGATAGCACTATTGGTTCCCATGGAGGAGGTATAGCTATTGTGAATGATACCTCTTATGAGAGCCGGATAAGCAGTTGTAAGATCTATAACAACGAGGCCAATGCCGGTGGTGGAATATACCTGAGTGGATCTGCCCCAATATCGATAATAGCTAACAAAATCTACGACAATACCCGAAAGTTCTACATCAGCGGGGGCAGGGTATACCGAACAGGTTACGGTGAAGGAGTCTATTGTCTTGAATGTGATGATCTTACCTTTACCGATAACCTTATCACAGGACAGATAGCGGGCTCGGCACACAGAGCACCCATTCCAATATCCTCAGCCGTGGTAATGGAATCCTGTGGCTACTCTCAAGCTATAACCAGTATCGTGATCGAGAATAACAGCTTTATGGATAATAACGATTGCCATGGACTTTGGCTAAGGACGCCTGAAGGGGGAACTCTGATCCGCAACAACCTGTCTTGTGGCAATATGTTTGGGATCTACCTTTCCGAATATAACAATGGTTACATTACCCTGAAGTATAACAATGCCCACGGGAATGATACTCTGAACAACGAAGTAAAAAACTACTTCATTACCAATCCAAACTCAATCGTTGCCAGCCACAATTACGAGTTAGACCCCCAGGTCGATGCATCTTATGCGCCACTGTGGAATTCATCCGTATTCAGTTGGATAATTGATGCCGGAGATCCAGATCTGAGCGATCCGGATGAAACCCCCAGCGATATCGGAGCTGTGAGAATGGGAGATCATCAGCATGAAATCTATGAAATGCCCACCGGACTTGTTAGCAGCGGCATCAAATGGATGTCCTTTCCAGTTATAAACAAGATAACAGCTGGTTACAACGTGAGTCAGAACTTCTTTGAACCCATCGTCGATCCTGATATCCTGGACTGGGTGCAATGGAAAGCCCCGGATACTCAAGTCACATCTATGTGTTTCATTGATGCTTTTTTGCAAAATGGAGATCATGTGGTGACCAGTATCCAAGGATATAAGCTCAAGGTTCAAGAAGATGTGCTTGATGAGCATGAAATCGTAGTATCGGGATACAGGCAGGCTCCATACACAGTTATTTCGTTGAAAGGCAATCCAGAAGAAAACTGGATCGGGTATTTCTGTAAAGAAAGTTCGAATGTCCTGGATGCATTTTCACCGATCCTGACTAAGATCACGTCTATAACAACCCAGTATTGGAGCATAACTCAAATTTCCCCAGGAGTTTGGCTGGGCAATGGCGGTGAACGGGTGCTGAATGATAAAGACATGGTAATCGTGAAATGCACTGAAGACTGCTCCTTCAGTTGGAACAACAATAAGCCGGTTCCACCCAAAAGCAGAGAACTGACGAAGGAATTTACTTATACTGAGAAACCGGATTATACCCCAGTGTATATTAACCTCGATCAAGCCAAAAATCCGAACCTGCCTGCCGAAATCGGATTGTATGTAAATGGTGTGTGTAAAGGGGCAGTGGTAGTCGATAGTCCAGAAATCAATATATGTGCTTACCTGGATGCGAACGAGACTATCACAGAGGAAAACTCACAGCTTGTCTTCTACTATCCGGTAAAATCTGCTGGAGACCAGA
>CAXZAB010000274.1:0-2937 GCA_964293715.1 uncultured bacterium
CGAGCTATCAAACTCATAATAGCCGGCTGCATTCCAATAATATCCTCGCGCTGGAGGTGGATGCGCGCAATCGCAAATGGTTTGGCGCCTGGGACTCAAATTTTGCAGCCACCGGAAACCATCCCGGACTTACCATCTACGACGATGCAGAAGAAAGCTGGCTGTGGATGACCGCCCGTGGAATCGCAGAATGGGATGAGGAAACACAGGATTGGGGAAATTGGGTAGAGAATTCACCCAAGCTGCTTACCAGCACCATCGCAGACATTCACAAGGATATGCACGACAACATGCTGGTAGTTTGTTTTGATGGCGGAGTCAACGTTTTTGACCCGGAAGATAATCCGATCGGCGAATTTCAGGTACCCAATAGCCCCATGCGAAAAGTTAATATGGCTTATCATAGCGGCCGGCAATACTTTTTTAGCACTCTGCGGGATGTGGGACTATCCATCTGGAATGATGACAGCATCCCTGAAACCGATGGCCAACACTGGTTAGACCAGATCGTACCGGAACTGAAGAGGGGAGATTACTTTGGCGTGGCCAGCGTGGAAACACCATACAGCGGGTGGCAACACTTTATCGCCTCTTCCTCAGGACTTTACATGTGGGATGAGCAGAATTGGTACAAGTATGGCGTGTATATCAAACGCCAAATTTACAATTTCTCAGCCAGCACTTGGGATAACGAAACCCTGTATTACGTGGATGAAGAACGCCTTTTCGGCAGCATCCAGACTGTGCCCAATGCCATCTATGGCGATCCTTTTGGCCGCATCTGGATAGGAAGTATGGATAACGGGATGAGCATGTATGATTCTCGCCGGGAACGCTTTACGAACTATTACCAGGGCAATTCCCCCCTGCTTTCAAATCAGATTACCTCCTTTGGCTATGACCCCTTGGGAGGCAGACTCCTGATCGGCAGCTCGGAAGGTTTGAACACGCTGGCCATCGGCAGGACCCAGAAGCCGGAAACTGCTCTGAAGCAGCTGAAAGCCTTTCCCAATCCCTTCAAACCTGATGGGTATAATACGGTGCAGATCATAAACCAGCCCGCAGACAGCATGCCTATTGGCAAAAACCGCTGTCAGATCTATTCCTCCTCCGGGACTTTGGTAATGAAGCTGAAAGAAAACGATTTCTCCCGCTTTGAATGGGATGGACGTAACAAATCCGGCAACCTGGTTTCCAGCGGCATCTACTACTTTGTGGTTACAGACAGCGATGGCAATGTCGAACGAGGCAAGATCGCCGTGCTAAGATAATCCAAGGAAACGGAAAAGATGGATACAGAATACCTTACAGAAGAACACATAGAATTGGCGCCTGCTTTCCAGTATCCCTCATCCGGAGTGATCCTCTGTGATGCCAAGCTCTTGAAGCTTTATCCTGAGTACTTCAATCCCGAAACACCTCTGCCAACCCTGGCTTTGCGAGCCGGAGAAAGATTCAAGAATCTCAATCAATGCCTCAAGGTCTATGAATTTCTCTCGGGAAATAACATTGGCAGACAGGACACTATCCACGTTCTGGGCGGTGGCACCATCAGCGATCTGGCTGCCTATGCGGTCTCCACTTTCAAACGCGGTTGCCGCTTGATCCTGTACCCCAGCACCCTGCTGGCGATGGTGGATGCTGCCATTGGCGGCAAGACCGGCATCAATCATCTGGGTTACAAGAATTACCTGGGCAGCTTTTATCCTGCCGAAAAGATCATCATCCATACTCCTTTCCTGGGAAGTCTGCCCAAAGCGGAACTGCGCCAGGGCTTTGCAGAGATGCTGAAATACTCGCTTTTGAGTGAGGATTTGCTCTTGCCGGAGTTTAGTAACATGGATGAGCTGGAAGATGATATCATCCTGAGCTTTGCCTTGTACAAAATGCAGGTCTGCGCTGTAGATCCATACGATCGCAAGGAGCGTTTACTGCTCAATTTCGGACACAGCTTTGGTCACGCTTTGGAGGCAGCCAGCCAGTATAAGATAAAACATGGCGATGCCGTAGTTCTGGGTATGTTTATGGCCTGCGACTACAGCTATGAGGAAGGCTTGATCGATGAAGAAACTTGGCTGACCTACCGGGATTGGCTCAGTCAATATGAGGTTCCGGCTGCTGCACTAAAGTTTTTGACTGAAACTCCGTTTGATGAAATGATGCCTTTTCTTTTGCAGGATAAGAAGAACGGGCAAGAGCTGAGACTGATATTGCCCACCCGGGATAGGATCAAAGTGGTGGAACTTACGCTGCAGAAAAACACATGAGATACATCGTAACGCTGGCTTCAGCCGGCTGTGTCGCTGGCCTGCAGGATTCGATGCGTCTCGCGTCGAGCAAGGCCGAAGGCCTTGATAGAAAAAGGAGCAGGCTTGAAAAATAAAAGGAGCAGACTTGAAAAAAAAGGGAGCACCTTCCGTGTTCTTGCAGACGAGGACATCTGCAAACCAGCCAGTTTCTCGTTCCTTCTTAGGGCAGTACGGAGTTTTTGCACAAGCTCTTCAGTCGGCGTTCCCTTTTTCTACCGCCAAACACCGGATAAATCCGCCTGAACAGCCGTCTAAAGACAGCGTTACGGTGCACGGGTTTTGAGCACTATGCAAAAGAAACGGGTTAACCTACTGTTTTGGGCTTTGGTGCTGGGCCTATTAACCTTGAATGTTATCCCTATCGGAAATAGCAGCTCCAGCAGTTTGAGCAGCAACAAGCTCTCTGGTTTCAGGCTTGACTATGTGGTGCATTCCCTTACATTTTTAGCCTATGCTTGGCTCTGGGTCTGGGGCAAGATCAGAGGCTATAAGTGGTTTAAACGCTTTGAACTACCTATCTATATCAGCATAGTCCTACTTTCCGCTTTTGTCTTTGAATTCGCCCAGCTTTTGGTGCCTTGGCGGACTTTCAATCCGATGGATCTATACTACAATCTCATCGGCGCCA
>CAXZAB010000275.1:0-2933 GCA_964293715.1 uncultured bacterium
CTAAACCTTTTTGAGGTAAAAAAATAGATAAATGGTAAAGATCGGTTAAGGCAGGAAAATAAAAGCATTGACGAAAAATGAACCAATAATAGGTTGCACTAAGTTCAAAATTGATTAGGCGGTATTTGTAAAACCTGCGATCCTGAATTACCAAAAACGGTGATCCTGAATTTGTAAAAAGGTTGAAACCGATTTGCAAAAAGCTTGATACTGGAGTCTCGGTATAAATAGTGATTTGCAACAAAAGTGATACTATTTGCAATTTCACTTGATACCCTATACACAGCAGCTAATTCTACCTTGCTTAAAAAATGGGGGGATGTGAGAAGCTTATTCTTGCTTGACACTGATCTGTCTTGCCAGAACTTGGGGATAATTGATAAGGAGTTCATCTGAATTATGAAACATCTGATTATTGTCTGTCTGACCCTGTTCTTGTTTAGCACTTTGACTGCTGAGAACTCGGATTTTGGTTCGCTCAGAGTGACAGTACTTGCTCAAGACAGCCTGTCTCTTCAGTATGCCAATGTCTCATGCTGGCAAGGAGATCAATGGCTAACCGGAGGTCAAACTAAGTCTAAAGGTGAGGCTCTCATAAGCATACCCTCAGGAATCTACAGGCTTAGAGTCACACTCGTCGGTTATAACCCTGTGGATTCCATTTTTGTGAGTGTGGATGCAGGCCGGGAAACTATAGTTCCACCCATCGTGCTTGACCAGGAAGGCATTATTATGATCTGCGATCCACCTTCTCATGCCCGTGGCAGGGTATCAATCAGGATTAGAGACAAGAACAATCTGCCTCTGGGAAAAGTCGATGTCGAATGCTTTCGGGATGGCCTCAAGGTTCCTTACCCCCGAATCCAGTATTCACCGAACGCTGCTGTTATCCTGACGCTCCTCCCGGGAATATATTCAATTTATATTAGCCTGCCAGGCTACCGCTCTGTGTGGTATGAGGCAGTACCAGTATCTGTTGACATGACAACTTATCTGCGTCTTTCCATGGAATCTGAGGACGAATCTAAGAGCAGTAAACCGCTCCGCATCCGCTACAAGCCCGGGGAAAAATAGGCTTTTAAATCCAGGGGCAGTTTTCTCAACATTTCTTCAAATGCCCTGCGTAGCATGATGATAATCTCTATTACTTCCTGAACTACGTAGCTGGCACATCCTATAACCATACTTACGTTGCTCAGTTCAGAACTCAGATGTTCTACCGGGTAGTGGCTGTGAAATCCTATCGTGAGGGAGAGGGTGAGGCCTGGCAGCGCTAAACGCTTCCAAAGAGAAGTTTACTATGGTCGGAGCTGAAAGCACGACTGGCCAAGGTGAGAGACAAACAATAATGACAAGATAAAGACTAAATAGGAATTACCTGCCTTGAGCCGAAGCCGGATTCCTGTCTTCGGCTCTTTGTTTCTACATTCTGAAAGAGAGTCAAACACAACGGTACCTATATCTTACATCTTCCTTGAAAGAATCAAGGTGGCGGTTTTTAACCGCCACGCTACGGAATGCTGCCTTGTCAAGTCTCCTTCCTGGCCTTTGAAGGCCAGGCACCCGCAGCTCTATCCTTATATTTACCCAGATCATCAAGATGGCTGCGAAATGGAAATCAGATATTCCTGAGTATCGAATGATGGAGATTTCAGTTCGCTGCCAAATCGAGATAATTTATGAAATAGAAAATGGAGCTGCGAGTGCCCTGCCTTCAAAGGCAGGGAAGGAGTCTTGGGCAAATAATAGCTTGTGGCGCAGGGGTTAAAACCCCTGCCTGGAGTCTTTCAAGGAATGTATGAACTAAGGGATTGTATCTGAACACAGCTATTATTATTCAATGCCTGGAGTCTTTCAAGAACTCAGTATTCAGCTATTTTCTGCGCCGGGGTGCAATGGACTCGATGCCCAGCTTTTCCGCTATAGTATGCGCATCTCCAAAGCCATCCAAAACATGGGCGTCTGAGCCCAGGGAAAAGAGGCTGCCGCCCAGGTCACGATACATTTGGAGGTATAAGGGTTCCGGGATCACTTGCCTATAGGGTTTGCGCAGGCTGCTCAGGTTTATTTCCAGATAGATACCGCGCTCGATCATCACCTGAAAGATATCTTTGAGGATGGGAAGGGCAAAGCTCTCATCCGGTGCATCTTCATAGTACCTCTTATGTACACCCAGGTGCCCCAGAACATCGATCTCACAATTGCTTACCAGCTTGAGATTGTGCAGATAGTAATCTTTCACTTCCTGGTGGCTAAGAGGCTTTTTGAGAGGAATGGCTACGTTTAAGTGGTCTGAAACAAAATGGACAGAACCCAGGATGGGGAATAAATCAAAGCCCTCGATCAGGTTTTGGGCAAAATCCTGCACCAAATGGTAATCTCCGATCTCAATACCCATATGCAGCTTTACCTGAGGGTATTTATCTTGCAGAGCATTAATGTAGGCCCGGTACTTGCTGAGCGAAGGCAAACCATGAATGCTGAGCTCCTGTGGCAAGAGGTCCAGATGTTCGGTAATGGCGATCTCATCATACTGCAATTTGACCGCCTTTTGGAGTAGTTCATCTCCCGTCATCCTGCTATCGAAACTGAACTGGGTGTGGAGGTGAAAATCGTATTTCATAAGGCCAGCAATGCGGCGCCCAAGGCACCGGTAATCTCAGGATCGGGGGGAATTATCAGATTTACATCCAGCATCTTACCTATACACAGGGCAAGGTCTGCCCCCTGAGCCACTCCACCGGTAAAGACTATGGGAGGCTCACACATCAGGGGCGCCATCTGGGTATAGATTCTGCGGGCGATGCTCATATTAACCGCTCTGGCGATATTGGCCACTGTGTTTCCGGTGGCCAAAAGGCCAATGATTTCGGTTTCGGCAAAAACCACGCAGGTGGAACTTAAGGGAATTTCAAGATCAGACTGTGAAGCCA
>CAXZAB010000276.1:0-2924 GCA_964293715.1 uncultured bacterium
TCTATCGGTTAGGACTCAAGATTTTCATTCTTGCAAGAGGGGTTCGATTCCCCTAGGGGTCGCCAATATTAAAGATTACGGGGGCGGTTTATCTCGCCTTGATTGTAAATTTGCGTCCCGTTCGTCTAGTGGCCTAGGACTCGTGATTCTCAGTCACGCAACAGGGGTTCGATTCCCCTACGGGATGCCATTTTTTTGCCTAATTTATCTGAACATTCACCGGGCTATCGCCTAAAATCTGGCCAATATAATCTGTAGAATCAGCAGGTACTCCGCCGCCCAGACTTTTGTCTTCCATCACGTTGCTTTGAGGTATGCTTTCGCTGAGAGCCCGCATTTTCAGGCGCAGACTATCCGGTTTTTCGGCACTGGCTTTTTCCCGAAGTTCCACAGTGGCTACGGCTTTGTCTTTTTTAAAGAACTCCGGAGTGTGCAGCCAGCCCTGGTGGTAAGCGTGCAGCAAGATAGAGCCTAAGATCATCACAAAGATGGCTATGCCTATAGTCCAAAGGAAATTGGTGGAGAGCATGATCTTTCTTTCTTTGAGATCCCGGCGGGGGACAAATTCCTTTTTGGTATGCTGTGGCAGCAGGTCTTCGAATTTCGCCATCACCAAACCCAGATCAGCTTCCAGATAGCGGGCATAATTGTAAACCAAAGCCTTGGCAAAACCGTATTGTCCTATTTGGCTGAGATGGTTTTCCTCCATGGCTTTCACCTGTGCTTCCGAAATCTTGATGTCGTTCCAGATCTTGAGGTAAGAAATCCCTCGCTCAAGGCGAAGGTCCAGCAGGTATTTACCTAAATTTTCCATGAATAATCCCCTGAAAACACCAGCGTTACGGGCCCGGAAAGGAGCATGGTGTCAGTCTCTTTTTGATAGATGATTTTAAGGATTCCGCCGGGCACATGTACGGTGACCTCAGGATCCAGGAGGGCTTTTTTGATCCCGGCATACACGGCAGAGCCTGCTCCGGTGCCGCAAGCCAAAGTGGGTCCACAGGCGTGTTCCCAGATCTTCATCTGCATTTCGCCTCTGCTTAAAACCTGGACAAATTGCACATTCACAGGGGAGGTAAAAGCGGGATGATGTTCCAGGCTGCCGCCAAACTCCAGATGTGGATCCTCTGAGAGATCGTCACAAAAGACCACATAATGCGGATTTCCAATATCCACGAGGTCGCCCACAAAGTTATCAACGGGGAAATCTGTTTTGAGGATTTTGGCTGTGCCCAGATTGACAATGATATCTTCTGCTTTGCGTCTGGCGTGTTTGAGCCCGGAATCTGTAAGAATATCGAGCTCGGTCTGGGCAAATTTATCCATCAGCAATTTGGCTACACAGCGCAGGGCTGAGCCGCACATTTCTGCTCTGCTGCCGTCGGAATTGTAAATCACCATCCGGGCAGCAGCAGTTTCGCAGGGTTCAAGAGTGACCAAACCATCTGCTCCCACGCCAAAATGGCGGTCGCAGATCGAGCTTGCCAAGGCAGGGAAATCATAGGCGGGAAGACCGTGATCCACAAAATCCAGAATCACAAAATCATTGCCTTGGGCCTGCATTTTTTGAAAAGCTATCAGCATAAGACCTCCTGGATCATATCCGAAAAGCTGTAAACGCCTTTTTTATCGGCGATCCAGCGGGCAGCCATCAAGGCCCCCAGAGCAAAAGTGCCCCGGGAACGGACTATGTGGCTGAGCTCGATGGTATCGGCAGGGCTATCAAAAAACAGGCTATGGGTGCCGGGAACAGAACCTCCGCGCACACTGGCAAAATGAAATTCACCGGGCTCCAGCCTGCGGTCCAGTTTGTCCCACACCACTGTGTTTTTGCGGCTGCTATTGTCCAAAATCAGTTTGGCGAGCTCAAAGGCGGTTCCGGAAGGGCTATCCTGCTTTTGGGCATGGTGCTTTTCCAAGGCAAACAGGTCGTAATCATCAAAGCTGTCAAAGACTTCCACCGCATTGGAGACTAACCTGGAGAAGAGATTCATTCCTATGGAAAAATTAGCGCCGTAGAGGAAGCCGATTTGGGCTTGTTCTGCCTTCTTTGTGATTTCAGAGAGCCGGTCGTGCCAGCCTGTGGTGCCTACCACCGTGCTTTGTTTGAGTTCGATCAATCTTTCCAGGTTCGCAAAAGCAGCAGCAGGATGGCTGAAATCTATGGCTACATCGGCATTTTTCAGGGAATCTTTCGTGATCTCAGAGGCATATTCTGGCAAGAGAGGATCGATGATGCTCACCACCTCGCAGGCTTTGTCAGCAGCAAGTTGATGAATCATCTTACCCATTTTGCCATAGCCGATCAAGCAGATTTTGGTCATTTTTTGACCTGACTGTGGAGCTTGATGATCTCTTCCACGAAAGCAGCCCCTCTGTGCAGTTCATCGATCAAAATGCTCTCGTGCACGGTGTGTACGTTGTCCATACCGGTACCGGCGATAATCATCTGAATTCCGCTGGCTGCGAAGATATTGGCATCGCTGCCGCCACCGCCACTGCCAATATTGCAGGGGATGTCCAGATTGTTCAAAGCTTTCTTGGCCAGCTGTACCACGGTGGCATCTTCCGGGACGCTAAAGGCTTTATATTCATTCTTGCAGATAAAATCAAGCTTGCCACCCCGGTCCGAATAACGGGCTACTGTGCTTTCAAAGGCGTGCTGGATATCGTCTGACAGCCTCTTTAGCTTGGCGGGATTGTGGCTGCGGACTTCGCCCAGGACCCGGACTTTATTGGGTACGATATTGGTGGCTTCGCCTCCGCTGATTTTACCGGCGTTGCAGGTGGTCTCAAAATCTATGCGTCCCAAGGGCATAGCTGCTATGGCTTCAGATGCCATGCGGATGGCGTTTAAACCTTTTTCCGGAGCCACTCCGGCATGGGATTCTACGCCAATGGCTGTGGCTTCCCAGGAATTTTGT
>CAXZAB010000277.1:0-2916 GCA_964293715.1 uncultured bacterium
GAATTGACTGAAAATGGAAAACCGAATGCGAATTCGTCTATAATCTTAACTGTAACTGTGTCTTGGTGCAGAGTCAAGGCCAGTAGTCCTTCCACTGGCTGATCATATGGATCGTTATTACTTGGATAGCTAAACAGCATACAAGTCTTATCATCGAAGACCCTTATTTGCATATATCGCCAAGAGATGCCAGGATCAGAGGCGTTACCTATTTCAATCGGGGCGGTAAGCTGATGGGAATCTTCAAGATACCAAAATGTAGTAAAACGAAGCTGAGATGCTTGATTTTGCATATCCAAAAACAGGATATCACCATTAGGGCAATTTATGGAATAAGTATTGTTTAAGGGCAACGTGAGGGTATCGAGCGCAGTGATGATAAGCTCGGGCTCATCAGCCTGCAATAAGGCCACCGCTAATAAAGCTATAGCGACCATTAGCAAAATTTTGAACTTGTTCATCTTTTCTCCTTTGAAAAGTTATACAAATGATCAGCAATAAATGCTTATTTCAACACAACGAACTTGCGTGTAGGAAGTTTTTCCTTCCCAAGTGGCTTCAAGAGATAAATTCCAGAATTCAGGCTTAGTAGATCTGCCGCATTTGATCTGTATTTCCCTAAGTTATCCAATGTGATGGTCTGAACCTTCTGACCCCTGATATTATAAACTCCAAGCTCAACAGGCTTTTTTAGATCAGATTGGATGGTAAACCCAGCATTCCTGCCCACCGGATTGGGATATATTTCCAGAGTGTTTACTGGTGAAACAGCGGTATCTTCAGCATTTGAGATCGGTATGGCATCCACCTGATAAAAGTCGATTGCATTACCGGTAACTATGCGAAGCTTATTCTCGTGATAAGATACCTGAATATTATAACCCGCATCATGTGTCAAAGGAAAGCTAAACTCATGAACGAGAGGGAAATCTTCGGCCCAAATAGCCCAAAGATGCGTAAAGCCATCCTGTCCGCGCGGAATAATGAAGAAAATATCATCTATAACGAAGGCATTCAGAGGCCAGCCATAGGCAAAATCGTAAGAAAAAAGCGGGGTTGGGTTTAGTTCTGTAGGTGAATTATAACAGTGTAAATTATAAGAATTGTTGAGGCCATCGTAGCCTCGAACCAGGACTTTGTCTTCACCGAAAGAGCAGATCACATCTGCAATTTCATTGGGCAAAGGACAAGTATTATAATGAATATGGAAAGAATCCGCATCTGCATAGCTACATTCCAGCCATCCATCTGCGCCTTCATAAAGTCCTATTGGCATGTAAAACCACTGCGGTGAATTAAGGGGATGGGCAGAGAAATGCCCATTGTTCATATGTGAACAGATTAACGGATCTGTAATTTCCTGAGTGAATAAGTGGTTTCCTAATGAATCAAAGAGAACCCATATTTCTGGAGCATCGGCAGCGCCTGTCCAGTAGATGTCCCTTATATACAGGAAATTCCCATCGGGCAGCTCTTTTACTTGTTTTATGTGCTCACTATTGCATTGGTAGTCATCCCCTTCCATCAAGGTTTGAGATTCTCCTGTATTAAGGTCATAATAGACCAGGCTGTCTGCTAAGGCCAGCACAAGTGCCCCTTCTGCCAACATCGTACATGAGTGTCTTAAATCAAACCAGGGATAAAACGTGAATTCGTCTATAATTCTATATGTTAGCGTATCTTGGTATAGCGTTACATGCAGCAGTCCTTCTATGGAACCCCGTTCCTCGTTGGGATAGCTAAGCACTAGATGATATTTGTCGTTCAATAACCTTGCCATCAATACCCGAGGGAAGCTGTCAAAACCTGGATTATAAACGCTGCCTATTGCTACAGGTGCGGTAAGCTCATGTGAATCTTCAAGATACCAAAAGGTAGTAAAATGAATCCCGGAGGTTTGGAATTGAAATTTATAAAACATAATATCACCATTAGGAAAATTCACGTTTAGCGGAGTTTCCATTGGCAACGTGAGGGTATCTAACGCAGTGATGATAAGTTCAGGCTCATCAGCCTGCAAAAAGGCCACGGCCAGTAAAACAATGGCGATTATTAGCAAGACTTTGAACTTGTCCATCTTTTCTCCTTTGGAGATATGCTAAAGGCGAGAAAACTTTAGCAAGCTCCACCTTAATTATTGGATGAATCAATTAAATATACAATATAAATATGCAATTTCCCTTCCAAAACTGCATATATCAATGGTAATCTTGTCTTCCGCAATGCAATGATAAGAAAGTATATGCAAGTCTGATAAATATAGATCTTTTCCATGGCTGGTATCTTTCTAAAAGCTGAGCTTTATTGATGTCCATTATCCCTTCTCTTAACTGGAATCCAGACCATGGTGGTTCACCTGTTTTTGCTCTTCTATGTCTCGCATAACATTGTGAGATAATCCCATCTATTCATAAATCTTCATAATTCCTTCGCCGCTTGCAGATAATTATTGACAGCGAAGTCACTAACAAAAAGACTGTCAAAAATCAAAATCAAAGGAGCTGATCATGGCTGCAAAATTTGACAATGTGTACCAATTCAAGATCACCTTGAAAGGTAGCAAACCCTCTATATGGCGTAGGATACAGGTTCCTGAGAACTATAGCTTCTGGGATCTGCACGTAGCCATTCAAGATGCAATGGGATGGTTGGATTATCATCTTCATTTATTTCATATTGGTGAAATTTACTCAAAGGGTGGAATTAGGATTGGCCTTCCTGAAGGTAGCGAATATCTGCACAGCGCTAATGTGAAAATCAAGAAGTATTTTAAAAATGAGAATGATAAGCTATTATATGAGTATGACTTCGGAGATAGTTGGGTGCAGCAGATTGTCCTGGAAAAGATCCTGCCCAAAGATCCTAAGATAGAATATCCCCTCTGCCTGGCCGGGAAGATGGCTTGCCCACCCGAGG
>CAXZAB010000278.1:0-2897 GCA_964293715.1 uncultured bacterium
GATGTTTTCCGGCTGTGTACTGTCCGGCACAAAGCTCTTGCACCTTCTGCCCTTTCAGATTGTAAAGCTCAAGGGTGATATTGCCCTGTGCAGGCAGCTCAAAGCTGATTGTGGCGCTGGGGTTGAAGGGATTGGGATAGCTCTTCAGTTGCAGAGAACTTACTGGAGCGAGCTGACCATCAGTGCTCCCGGCCGCCAATTCCGGGATAAGGCCTTGCAAGAACTCCGGCACGCCATCGGCTTGCATATAATACAAGGGGAAGCCCAGGAAGGTCAGGTTATCAGTCCGAAAGCCCAGACTGCGGTTTTCGGCATTGCTGCCGGGCACTACATTGCCGCTGTAAATACTTTGAAAATCTCCTTCAAAGCTGCTGATGTAGGGCAATATACCATTCCAGGGTGGTATTAGTTTACTATCATCTACTATGAGTTCGGCATAGTTTTCACTATGCACGCTGATCAAGGTAGGGGAGTTGTCGTAAAAGCTGGTCAGTCCGGGAGCAAAGCGTTCAAAGAAAGCAGTACTGAGAGCACTCACAGTTTTCCAGCCTGAGATCAGAACCTGTCCTCCGCCCAGCATATAACCGCTGAGCTTGCTTTCTGCGGCGTGAATCTCGTTCATCGAAAAATCATCATCATGCCAAAGCACCACTCTATAGGCGCCCAGGCTTTCCAAATCGGGTGTGCCCAGACTGGCTACATCCCACTCCGTATAAGCCCAAGGATCCAGAGCATCGGCATAGAAGGCATCCACCATGGCGTCATCAGGTGATATTCCTCCACCCGTACCGTCTCTGGTTTCATCCACCACCAAAAGGAAATTTGCAAAGCTAAAGTTTACCGGTGTGGCAGTTCTGGAATCAGAGCCCATGCTTACAAAACCTTGTTCGTCAATGGCTTTTATGGTGTATTCATAAGTCTGGCCATTGACCGGAGTATCGTCGATATATTCGGTAATAGAGTTTGCCAGCTCTGCGAGTATTTGCCAGTCTTCAAAGTCTTGAGGCCGGCGTAAGACTTGATAAGCTGTAGCCAGGGGATATTCTTCCCAGATCAAAATGACAGCAGAAGAGCTGGCCAGACAAGAGCTTAGGGTGGGACGAAATTCGTTGAGGCCGCGCAGGAGAGTCCAATTATTGTGCTTTGCAGAGTAAGACGAAGGCAGCGCGATATCTTCAAAGAGATTGTCATACCCGGTATTGGTGGGACGTATCAAGAGCGAATCTGCACCCGCACCATGCCGGATCAAAAAGGGAATCTCCAGATCAAACAAGGTGGTGCTGGGAGAAAAGTTATGAGCGCTTACCTTAAGTTGATTTGTCTCAGGATGATGCCAGAGTGAATAGTCCACGGTGGGGATGCCCTTGCCATAGATCCATTGCGCAAAAAACTGCTGAAGATCCAGTCCGCTCACAGCCTCGGCCACGGCCTGAAATTCCGGCGTGATCGCATTACCGTGTTTGTAGGTCTCAAAATACTGCTGTAAGACCTGGAAAAATTGGTCGTTACCCAGCTTCAAGCGTAACATATGTAACACGCTGGCAGCTTTTTCATAAGACGGGGGAGAAAAATAGTTATAGAAACTGGGATCGTAAATAGTGGCGGGATTTGCTGTGCTTTCCCAGCTCAGATAATAGTTGTGATAGCTGCTCAGCACATAGTCACAAGCGGCCTGCCAGCCCTGAGTCTTATCTACCCAGAGATGTTCACTATAAGTGGCAAAGGCCTCGGATAACCAGACATCATAAAAATCCAGGAAGCTTACTGCATTGCCAAACCACTGGTGGGCAAGCTCGTGGGCGATCACAAGCTCCTGAGAGCCATCGCCGGTGATGATGTAATTCCCCAAAGTGGTCATAGTCTGGTGTTCCATAGCGCCAAAAGTGCTCATATTCACCGTGGCATTACCATATTTTTCAAAGGGATAATCGCCAAACAGCACAGAGTAATAGTCTATCATATCAGGCAATGAGGCCAAATCGCTTAAGGCGTTATTATACTGGCCGGGCGTCACGAAATTGAGGATGGGCAGCTCGCCCTGCATTGCTGTCTGGGGAATTTCCATATAGTTGCCGGCGGTGATGCAGACCAGATATGTGGTCATGGGATGGTAGCCTCTCCAGGTGGTGGTAGCAGTGCCATCGCCATTGTCCACAATGCTTTCCCTCAGTCCATTGGCGGCTACCTTCCAATCTGAACGCATAGTGATGATAAGATCCACCACGGCTTTATCCCAGGGATGATCATAGCAAGGCCACCAATATCTTCCTGCATCAGGATCTGAGACGGTAAAAATGCTATTGGGGCGCATGTACATACCTATGTTGTAGCCATCACCGGAAAGCTGTGGACTGCCGCTATAAAAGACCTGAGTGCTAAAGCTTTCGCCGGCCGCTTTGTTTACCTGAATCTGAACTAAACCATTCTCATGGGTATAATTGGCCGCTTGCCCATCTACCAGGACCTGAGAAACCGTGAGGCCGATGAGATTGTAGGTGAGGATAGGCAGAGTCTCTTCAGCCAGGACCTCAGCCAGCACATTGCCAGAGATCGTATTCGGATCCTGCGAGATGCTGAGCGCGATGGTGTATTTCTGAACGTCAAAACCGGTGGCACTATCTGCCCGCGCACTATGGCTGAGCCCTGTTGTAGCTGAATTATGATATTTACGCGATAGTCGCGCATCCTCTGAAGCTTGCGCTCCCAGGATAGAAAAGGCCAAAAGGCAAATTAGGATAAAATAACGCTTTTTCATCTGATCTCCTGATAAGTTTTAGTCTGTGTACTTCATAATGAGATGCATGATTTGTTCCATAAGTGACATTGTGTAATTAGTAAAATTGAGACTGTTCAACAAGATTCGTATTATTTTCAATAGATTAGCTGTTCCGAACAGC
>CAXZAB010000279.1:0-2892 GCA_964293715.1 uncultured bacterium
GCCGCAGATGTCTCTCGCTCCTCCAGCGAATTTTCCCGGGTGGAGCATTATCAAAGGCTCAAGAACCTGGCCGGTTCCGATCTTGAGATTAAATGGCTGGATCATATCTATAATAATGGCTTTATCCTGCCTACCCATGCTCAGCATCTTATTGAACGGTGCCATACCAGACCCGATTTTACCTATAAAGATCAAAACATTGCCATCTATATTGATGGCCCTGTCCACGATTCTGCTGAACAGCAGGCTAAGGACAAAACTATAGTAGGGTGCCTGGATGATTGTGGCTGGCATATAATCAGATTTCGCTATGATGAGGATTGGCAAACTATCATCTCAAACTATGCCAATGTCTTTGGAGCAAGCAAGAGGCGGCATGATTGATCTGCAGAAACATATCGATAAACAGATTGTCGTTACACTGTTACGACAATTCAGACGTGAAATCAGTATGCACAAAAATTTGGTTTATTTGGGCATACGAGACACCATCTGCACAAATAACTCGCTTTTTTGGGCAGATGGGATAACCTATGTATAAAATACTGCTTATTTTGGGCATATCTGAGATGATGTGCATAGAAAAATATAGGAAGTGCTTATGACTTTTGTGCTAAAAAACTTACCCCCCGATATCGAATTAGAGACCAAGCAAGTTTTGCGGAAAGCTGCATCCGCACATAGATATCTGGCAGAACTTAAGGGGATTTCCGCAACCATACCCAATCAAGCTATCCTGATCAACACCCTTTCCCTTCAGGAAGCCAAAGACAGTTCCGCAATTGAAAATATAATCACAACCCACGATGATCTTTATCGTGAGGACATCTTTCCGGAACACACATTCAGCGCGGCGGCAAAGGAAGTGAGCCGCTATGTATATGCACTTAAAAAAGGCTATGCTTCGGTGAAGGATACCGGGTTGCTCACCTCCAATCACATCATTGATATTCAAGCAGAGCTGGAAGCCCATCGCTCCGGATTTCGGAAACTGCCGGGAACAGAGCTTAAAAATGAGCAGACTGGACAGGTAGTATACACCCCGCCCCAAGACCATCAAGAGATTATCGGACTCATGTCCAACCTCGAAAAATATCTCAATGAACATGACCAAAGTGATGTAGATCCTTTGATCAAGATGGCTGTGATTCACTATCAATTTGAGAGCATTCATCCCTTTTACGATGCCAATGGGCGTACCGGCAGAATTATAAACGTTCTTTACCTGGTACTCAAGGACTTATTGGATATACCAGTCCTATATCTCAGCAGGCACATCGTAAAAAACAAAGGGACTTATTATCATTTTCTGCAAAAGGTAAGAGACGAAGGTGCCTGGGAAGAATGGATTTTGTTTATGCTGAACGCTGTGGAAGAGACCTCCCAACAGACTATACAAATCATTCATGAGATCAGCAAAGCTATTCTGGAATACAAGCACTTAATCAGAGATAAGCACAAATTCTATTCACAGGATCTGATAAACAACCTGTTCTTCCACCCCTATACGAAGATCGAGTTTGTCGTGCGCGATCTTGAAGTGAGCAGAAACACGGCCTCAAAATACCTGGATGCTCTTTGTGATGATGGCCTGCTCAAGAAACAGAAAATAATCACAAGCAACTACTACATCAATACTGCACTCTACAGCATTTTAACCAAGGATTCATAAATGGCCACTCCACTCACTCCTCACCACTCACTACTCACTGTTTATCCCATCGGCTCTCTCGTCAATACCAGAGACAGAGAATGGGTCGTCTTGCCAGATTCCACAGATGATCTGCTTATTTTAAAACCCCTGGGTGGCAGTGATGACGAAATCACCGGCATCCTTACTGCACTTGAAAAAGTGAAACCTGCTACCTTTAGTCTGCCGGACCCCACCCAATTAGGTGATTATCAGTCTTGCCGTCTGCTCCGAGATGCTCTCAGGCTGGGCTTTCGCAATAGTGCCGGTCCTTTCAGAAGTTTTGGCCGCCTGGCAGTGGACCCCCGTCCTTACCAATTAGTTCCCTTGATGATGGCGCTCAAGCTTGATCCTGTACGCCTCTTGATCGCTGATGATGTAGGGATCGGTAAAACCATTGAAGCCGGTTTGATTGCCCGGGAATTGGTAGACCGCGGTGAAATCACCCGCCTTTGTGTACTCTGCCCACCGCATTTGGCAGAGCAGTGGCAGCTTGAACTTAGCAGCAAATTCCACCTGGATGCCGAGATGGTCTTAGGCAGCACCGTTCGCCGTTTGGAGCGCAATTGCCGTGCCAATGAATCCATCTTTGAAGTATATCCCTACACCGTTGTTTCCATCGATTACATCAAGACAGACCGGCATAAGGATGAATTTATCAGAACCGCCCCAGAACTCATTATCGTAGATGAAGCGCATACCGCCAGCTTCGATAATGTTCAGCGCAGCGGCAGACATCAGCGCTTTGACCTGATCAAGAGGCTCAGTGAGGATTCCGAGCGGCATATCCTGTTGGTTACTGCCACGCCCCATTCCGGCAATGAAGCTGCTTTCAGATCACTGCTTACCTTGCTGGATCCGGATATTGCATCTTTTCCCCAAGACTTGAGCGGCCCTCAGAATAGACAAAATCGCCGGGCCATCGCCCAGCATTTTGTTCAGAGACGCAGAGCAGATATTGAATTTTTCATGGAAGAAAAGACTGAGTTTCCCATTGCCGAGACCAAAGAAATCCATTACAAGCTCTCGGAACCATACCGTAATTTGTTTGATAAAGCTCTGAAATATGCCCGTGAAATAGTTCGCGATCAGCAAGGAGGTCAGCACCGGCAAAGAGTCCGTTGGTGGTCTGCCTTGGCTCTTCTGCGCGCTCTTGCCTCCAGCCCTGCTGCTGCGGCAGCCACCATGCGAAATCGCAGTGC
>CAXZAB010000280.1:0-2880 GCA_964293715.1 uncultured bacterium
GGCGTCAGGACTTCTTTCAGTCCATCGGCGCAGAAAGCATTCTGGGCAAACAATACCGTCCCTATGGGACTCTTTGAGGATACTTGGTAACTTGTAACTCGTAACTCGTAACTTGGTAACTCGTAACTTGTAACTTGGTAACTCGTAACTCGTAGCCTGTAACTACCCCTCTCCCTATCTTCTCCTCCGCTTCGGCTTCGTGACCTGAGACAAAGATTTCATCAGCTCCACGATCTCCTGCGGTTCTTCTACCAGATAGTCCGGATTGTGACTGCTGAGCAGTTCGGCAGCATGGAAGCCCCAGCTTACTGAGATCACGCGGATACCGCTCTTTTTTGCCGCTATAATGTCTCTGATCTCATCGCCTACATAGATCACGTTTCTCTTGTCCAATTTATGCTTTTTAATCTGTTTACGGATGCTGCCATGCTTTTTCAGGATGCCGGAGGTGCCTTCAATCCAATCAAAATAGTGCAGCTCATGGTTATCCAAGAAGTGATTGACGTTTTCACCGGTATTGGAAGTAAGCAGAGCCATATGGCAGCCCAGTTCTTTCAGCTCTTTCAGCATTTCGGGGATGCCGGCAAAGGGCTCCAGTTCATGAATGACGTGGCGATATTCCACTAAAGCCATGGCAATGGCCTTGGGTACTTTGTATAAGGGGATTTTAAACATCTTCAAAGCCTTGGGGATGCTCATTGTACGCGCTTGGGCAAATTGTTCTTCATTGAGGGGTTCAATGCCAAATTCAGGAGCCAGATTGTTGGCAATCTTCAAACCGAAACAGACAGAATCTGCCAAAGTTCCGTCAAAATCAAAGAGTAAAAAAGGACAAGTCATTTTCTGTGCTCCAGAACAAAGGCGTAGGCCTCGTTTTTTCCGACCTTGCTTTTTTCGCTGATCAAAGCGGCCAGTTCCTTGCTTTTCAGATGGCTGTGTTCTTCCAAAAGCTGGAAGTCAGCGGTGCCTGGGAAGCTGGATAGTTCTAAAGGCGCGCCCTCAATCACGATCACAAATTCACCTTTTTCAGTGATCTCATAATCCTGAAGGATTTCAGCGATCTCACCTCTGATGCACTCTTCATATAGCTTTGAGATTTCTCTGACAATGGCGATCTTTCGGGGTGAAAGCGCCTCGTCCAGCTCTTCCAGAGTGGCTTTGAGATGATGCACACTTTCATACATCACAGTGGGATGAAGATATTCTCTAATCTGCTTGATTGTTTCTGCACGGTCTTTTGCCTTGGCAGGAAGAAAGCCCACAAACTGAAAGGCAGTAGTGGGAAATCCCGATACCGAAAGTGCGGGAATCAAGGCTGTAGCTCCGGGCAGAGCTTGCACTTCAATCCCTCTTTTGATGGCCTCGCTTACCAGAATCTGAGCCGGATCCGAAATTGCGGGTGAACCGGCATCGGATACCACCCCCAGGTCTTCCCCCTGGTCCAGATGGGCAAATAAGAGCTCTTCACGGCTGCGTTCGTTGAACTTATGAAAGCTGATTAACTTTGGCGCGGGAATCTCGTATTGCTTTAAAAGGAAGGAGGTTTTGCGGGTGTCTTCGCAAGCTAAAAGACTCACAGATTTGAGGGTATCAATTGCGCGCAGGGTGATATCTCCGAGATTTCCGATCGGAACCGGGATCAGGAATATCACCCCTTTACGCATTATATTACTTTATTTGATTAGTTTCAGTTCTTTTCCGACCTTGATAAAGGCTGCAATAGCCTTATCGAGATCTGCACGTGAATGTGCGGCAGAGAGTTGTACTCTGATTCTGGCTTTACCTTTTGGTACCACGGGGAAGACAAATCCGATCACGTAAACGCCTTCTTTGAGCAGCAGATTCGCCATCATGATGGCCAGAGGTGCGTCATAAAGCATTACGGGAACGATCGCTGTATTACCGGCAACGATGTCAAAGCCGGCTGCTTCCATTTTGCTGCGGAAGTATTTGGAATTGTCCATCACCTTATCTTTGAGCTCGGTGGATTTGCTGAGCATTTCGATCACTTTGAGGGTGGCGCCTACGATGGCAGGGGCCAGGGTGTTTGAAAAGAGGTAAGGACGGCTGCGTTGACGCAGGATCTCAATGATTTCTTTGCGGCCGCTGGTGCATCCGCCACTTCCGCCGCCCATGGCTTTACCAAAGGTGGTGGTAATGATGTCCACTCTGTCGGTCACACCAAAGTGCTCCGGAGTGCCGCGTCCTTTTTTGCCGATAAAGCCGGTGGCATGGCTATCGTCCACCATTACCAAAGCGTCATATTTATCCGCCAGATCGCAGATTTCATCCAGTTTGGCCATATCGCCATCCATAGAGAATACGCCGTCTGTGACGATCAGGCGATATTTCATATCTTTGGAATCTTTCAGGGCGTCTTCCAGCTCTTTCATATTGGAGTGTTTGTAGCGATAACGTTTAGCTTTGCAGAGTCTTACGCCATCGATGATGGAAGCGTGGTTCAGTTCGTCTGAGATCAGCGCGCTGTCTTCGCCCAAAAGCGGCTCAAATACTCCGGCATTGGCATCAAAGCAAGCGGCATAGAGGATGGTGTCTTCGGTGCCCAAATACTTTGATACGGCGTTTTCCAGGTCTTTATGAATCTGCTGAGTACCGCAGATAAAGCGTACTGAAGACAGGCCATAGCCCCAATCGTCCATAATTTTTTGAGAAGCCTTAACCACCTCAGGATGGTTGCTCAGCCCCAAGTAATTGTTGGCACAGAAATTGAGTGCCTTAATGCCACCGCTCACCCCAATCTCAGCACCCTGTGGTGTGGTGAGAATGCGTTCGTTCTTATAAAGCCCTTGTTCTTTGAGCTCTGCAAAGAGGTCTTGCAGATCAGTTTTCATCTTGTTGTAAGCCATTGGTTCTCCCTTT
>CAXZAB010000281.1:0-2856 GCA_964293715.1 uncultured bacterium
GGCGGATTGGGCGGATTTGTTGGATTAAAGGGGGTTTTGCGGGTTTAGAGTCTCGGGGTCGGGCAGTTTAATAGCCTGAGGCAGAAGGACTTTTTGGTAGCTTGAGCCCTGGTAAGACAGGATTTTAGATAAAATCAGATCTTCGCAAGGCCTGAGCTCCCTCGGGACGTCATTTTAGGTCAAAGAATGCTTACTTCATCTTCCTTAACGCCTTTGCCTCGCATGAAGCCATTCTGGCTCTATCTATGGCTGCTTTTAAGATTTACAGATAATCACTTGCTTTCTGCTTCGCTGTATTCCCGTTTAATGGTTTTTATGAGTTCATGAACACTGATGATCTCGTTATTCAAGTAGCCATTTACTCCACTGCAACACACACCTTCGTCTATCAAACCGGATTGCGCATTGATCAGCGCCTGGGCAATGCAGAACTGCACCTTATGATAGTCGCAGGTATGCAAGCATTTGTAATTGCAAGAGATCGGCTTCTTCTGTCCGTCCATGATTTCTTTCACAAATTTTGTTTTCAGCACGCGCAGGGGCACGCATATTGGCTTCCCTAAAGTTGGTAATAAAATCCGGTTCACGGAATCCGGGGGCAACAGCGGAAATAGTTCCCACCCCGCCTTCATTGGCTACTGCCAAAGCCAGGCCGGATAAGGACACGCCTATGCCCATGCCTCCCTGAATGATGGGAGTTTCTATCTTGAGTTCGCCGATGCTGATTTTCTTCATTAAGTTTAGTGTATTGCTAAGTGTGGGAATTTTAGGGATCATCTATCTACCTCATATTGTATATAATATTCCCTATTTAATGAACGGCGTTCAGCTGTCAATCAATTTCTATACTGCATCCTCTTTTCTTTGGACCTAAGTGACATATTACACTTTGCCTTTGGAGCTATTAATACATTTGCAGAAACCGTGGTAGTTGGCGCAGATACCGCCCATGATGGAGATGATTCCCCAAAACAGAGGGCCCAGAACTATATTCAGAAATCCCGGCGTGAACGCAGGCAAGATATATAAGCCCCAGGTTATCAGATAAGCTCCGACGACGATCATGCTGTGTCCGAAAATAATCATTGCCCTGCGGCTGTTTGCCCAGCCCAAATAGATTAGCGCCAGCCCGATTAGTGCTGGAATTGCCGCTGCGGTTGGATGGGTAAAAAGGAGTAAAGCACCCAGCAGGAGAAGGAATGCCCCAAGGCCGATTGAGCCATAAGCACGTTTTTTCATTGTTACCTCACTTATAACGAATTTTCCATGCAATTAAAATTTTGCATTATGTTAAGTATCACCCTGGAACTTTGCTGTCAAGAGATTTAATCTTCAGGCATTTCCAGCCCGTGATTTGCTGTGGTCTCTCTATAAAGATTACGTTAGATATGACGTGGAGATAAGAGCATTTATTCCTGCCATCTGCACGGCATCTATACTACAACAAATGGGCTCAAATGATCCTGGGGAAGTATATCTAAACTGTGAAGCCACCATCCCTAAGACGATAAAACCCTTCTAAACCGTGGTGCGGGGAGAACAGCATCCGCCCCCACGATAAAACCCTAAAACCTTAAAACGATAAAACTTCCATATCCACCCCTCGCAAAAAGCTCTTGACGCATACCAGCGCATAAAATATCAGTGCAGGAAACTGGGGCATTGGCCTCCAGCTCAGACTGCAAATATAAGATATAACAAGCTTAGGAGCATATATGAAGCGAACACTGTTTTTGATAGTACTGGCCATGATCGTGATCGGCACCCTCTTTGCAGAGCAAATCAGCCTCGGCAGTGAGAGCAATTCCTTGCAGGTATTGCAGAGCTCAGCCCAGGAGACGATCCTGCAATATAAGATTCAGCATTTTGATACGAAAGAAGTGCGAATCCAGGGACAGTCATGGTATCATATCAACCTTCCCAAGGAAGGCACTACTCAGGACAGGGGTCTGCCACAACTGCCGGTCTTCAACCGCAGCATTACCATAGACGGTATGGCAAAGATGAAGTTGGAGATCTTTGACATCGAATATACCGATCTCAAGCTGGCTGTAGCTCCATCAAAAGGCGTAATCACCCGCAATATCGATCCCGCTACTGTGCCCTATGAATTTGACTCTATCTATCAGGGTAATAGCTTTTATCCAGAAAAAATCGCCACCTTGAGCGAACCTTATATCCTGCGGGATTTTCGTGGTATTACTGTCAAAACCACGCCTTTTGCCTACCGTCCCAGTACCGGGACACTGCGCGTTTATACATCTTACAAAGTGCGCGTTTATCAAGATGGCAATGATACTTTGAATACTATGCCCCACAGCCGGGACAGCATTTCACGTGCTTTTGCCCCCCTTTATGAAAATCACTTTGTGAATTGGCAGAATCAACGATACGTTCCGGTGGACGATAGCTATGGTAAGCTCTTGGTGATCTGCCATACGAGTTTTATGACCGCCATCCAGCCTTGGGTGAATTGGAAAAAGCAGAAGGGCATCGAAACTGAGCTGGTGCAGTGGTCAACCATTGGGACAACCGCTGCGCAATTACAGACCTATATTCAAACCCGCTATAATCAGGATAACAGCCTCACCTATGTGCAAATAGTGGGTGATGGACCGCAGATTCCTACTCTATCATACACAACGTCTGGTATGGGAACTGGCGGTTCAGACCCTAGTTTCTCTTTAGTGGCCGGTTCGGACAACTATCCCGATATCTTCATAGGCCGCTTCTCGGCTGAGACGGTGCCGCAACTGGAGGTCCAGCTCAATCGCAGCATTGCCTACGAACGTGACACTACGACCAGCGACACCTGGTTATCCAAAGCGATGGGAATTGCCTCTGCTGAAGGTGGTT
>CAXZAB010000282.1:0-2851 GCA_964293715.1 uncultured bacterium
AGGAAGAGGATTCCGAAATATTGCCCAAAAGATAGAGCCCGGAGGAATTGATGCGGGTATAAATATAGCCGGTCCCGCTGGTGAAGTGCTCTGCATCATAAGCGGCAGCGTGGCTTTTGTAGCTCAGAATATCCTGATGGGGAGTGCGGTGGGCACGCATAAGGCGCGCTTTTTGGAGTCCGGGCAGCGAAGAGGCAAAGCCGAATTCCAGCCATTTATCACCGGGTAGGGTGTCTAATAGCTCTGAACCATTGAAGAAGCTCAACCGATAGGCCTGAGAGGGGCCTTTAAGCGTATAGGGTTTGCCGCCAAAGTAGTCCTGCAAAAGCTCTTCGTAATTGGGTTCAGGCTCTATTACCAGGTCTATGCCGGGCAGATTGATGTCTCTCAGATCCAGCCACATATCTTGCAAAAAGATCTGGCGATTAGGGCTATCCAGGCTGATCCGGATAGTGTTTTGCGAGGCCAGCGGTTGCAGGAGGAAATACGTTCCTGCCCCATTGATAAAAGTGATCAGGGTCTTATCTTTGATCAACCAGGTATCCTCACCTTCGGGCCAGCTTTCGATCTGGTTATGGCTCATTTTCACCCATTGAGCACCAAAGCTTCTGCTGTCTGACATCCGGTAATGGAGGATGGGAGTGCTCATGCTGGTGCCTTCACGTTCTGTAGTGACAGTCAGGGGCGTGGTGAGTAAGGCAAAATCTGGGTAGAGCTCTTGCACTGCTTGCAGATCTATGGGGTCAGAGAAATTGTCATTGGGATTATTGAGCGAGATCGTGGCAGCACCCAAATCCTGAGTAAAACCTTCGGGTATAAAGACTTGCAGGTGGATGTTTGCACCGAAAAGCAGGCCCTGAACATCACTATTGTTGGCGGGGATATCCAGTTTCATAGCACCGCCGAGCTGCATTACGGCAAAATCTCCTGAGCCATCGAGCTCATAACAGGCGCGATGTTTGCCGTAATTATAATGTCTCGCGTAGTCGGCAGTTAAGGTCTGCCTCAGTGTAAGCAAGTAGAGTGGACTTTCAGTGAATACGGACTCGGTGTCCGTGTATAGAGTAGCAAAAGCGGGAGCGTTGTCTATGGTGATGCTTTGGCCTTCCCGCAAGATTTCTATACGGTAGCTATTGCCAATGGCATAGCTGCCACTGTTTACTGCCAGACTATCTCTTTGCAAGAGGCTCTGCATGCGGCTGAGGGTGACAATGTCGCCATACCAGATCAGGCTGTCGGCAATGCTGGTTTTGGGCAGATAGAGGTAGCTGTTGTCGTTTGAGGAAGGGATCAGATGGTCAGAATAAACCAGGATCTGGCTGGCTACCACATATTCTTTGGGGTCCAGATTGGGCGGTAAGAGCATGTTCTCGCGCAGGTTGCAGGAGCTAAGCAGTGCGGCCAGTAAAGCCAGGCTACATAAGGTAAAATAAGGTAATAAACGAGCTGTGCTGCGTTTCATTGTCCTGTACTCCTATTTGATGATAAAGCATAATGCCCACCCTCTTGCCCAGAGGGCTGGATAAGGAGATGGCATAGGCACGGTTATCTGCGTCAAAACTATCATAGATAACGCCGTAGGGGTTTGTCCACCAGGCTTGTTCGCCCTCATAAAGATAGGCGCTGAGCCAGATTTGTGAGGCAATTCTGGTGCCGATAGTGAAGCTGTGAAGCTCTTTTTGGCTGTCGCTTAAGATGGCTTCGTTATCCTGATAGAGCTTGGAAAGGGTGTAACCGGCGCTATACTTATCGCTGGCTACTTGCAGGCCGAAGTCTGCCTGCTGAATGTCAAAGCGTTTGTAACGGCTATAAAAACCAGCCAGAGAAGGGGTTAATTGTATTGCCCCGACGTAGAAAACAGGCTTTAGGCTCAGACCGATCTGGTTTGCCGGATATGCGCGTTTGTCCTCGCCATTGAGCCTGCTCAGGGAAGCTTCCAGATAGGCAAAAGGGCTTTGCCAGCCAGCTGAGATGCCAAATTTGCTGCGCGTATCAGAGCTGTCCAGAATCAGCTCTTCGACATTGAGTTTTAGACTCCATTCAGCTTTTTGAAAAGCGGCACTGAGATTCCCGGAATGTTTATCCTGATAGTTTGTTCCTGCTCCTAAGGATATATACAGGTGAGTTTTATCTATTAAACTTTTGGTAATAGGATCTGCAGTATCTTTTAGTCTGGCAAGAGCAGATTTGGCGGCGGGGTAGTTCTTCAGGGAAAGATATTCCCAGGCCAAACCGGAATTGGCGGTGTTGCTGTGGACATCGCTGATTGCCAGCTGTTCTGCTTCAGCATAATTCTGGCGGGCGGCAAGGTGCAGGTTCAAGCGGGAGAGTCCATAAGCTTTGTAGCTAAGGACTGGGGCATGGGCGGGGAAGATGTGCAGGAATTCATCTGCTCTGGTGATGCTTTCACTAAAGCGGTCTTGGCTTTGCAAGGCCCACAGGATGCCTTCTACAGCCAGGACATTTTGGGGATCCTGTTGTAATAAGGTTTCATAGTGCTTGAGCGCTTGATCTGGCATTGAGTTCAGCATCAATTGATAGGCCAGGTTGAGCCTTGCAGAGCCGTCTATGGGGTTCTCGGCTACTTTGAGGCGCAGAGCCTGCAGATCAGGCGCAGGAATTTGGGCCATAAGGCTGAGCAGGCAGAGCAAAAACAGAGCGCAGAGGCTGGTCTTCACGGCGTATCAAGCACCTCTTGCAGCTCGATCACGATCTGGGACTCGGGATGGTATTTCTTTAAAGTGCGATACTGCTTTTTGGCTTCGGAAAGATTGCCGCTTAGATAGAGATTGTTCACCCAATAGCCCCGGTTTTCCAGATCCCAGGGAGAGATCGCCACGATATAGCCAAA
>CAXZAB010000283.1:0-2850 GCA_964293715.1 uncultured bacterium
GATGACTGTGACATATTTTTTGAAGTGCTAAGGACATACTTTGAGACTTTGCGCTGGGACAAGCATGAAACGAAAGCCATTATGGAGGTATATTATAGAAAACCTTCAAGAATCACAAACGTTAAGCAATTGGCAAATTTTATTTTATCATTTGAGAAACCATTAAAAGACATAGATACATACGGATGGGAAAAATATAGCAGTGAAAAGGCAAAGAGAGATAAAGTTATTGAGGCCGTATATTTAAAGAAGTTTGGGGGAGTGTAGATTTATTCAATATTATAAAGCTGACTACTAACCATAAGGCGGTTTGAATGGCATTGAGTTTGCATTTACGCAACAATATGAGTCCAGTTAACTGTTAAGCCTTATGCGAAAGGAGAACCAAAACATGAAAGTAGTTTACCGTCCTGAACAAACAGCACTGGGCAACACAGGCTTCTCCCCAAGTGCCGGAAAGCCCGCTTTATTTGTCGATCTGATCAAATCCAAATCGGGTATTGAGATCTTCTCCGACTGGGAGCCCGTGTCCCGAGAAGATCTTTATTTAGTGCACGACCCAGCCCACGTTGATGCCATCCTGGAGTGCAGGAAGTCCAATGGCTTCGGAAACACGTTAAAATCCGTTGCGGACTCTCTGCCTTATACCAGCGGGAGTTTTTATCATGCGGCCAGAATCGCTCTGCAGGAAGGGATCGCCATCTCCCCCACCAGCGGTTTTCATCATGCCAGTTATAATCAAGTTATGGGATTTTGCACTTTTAATGGACTGATGGTAACTGCGGTCTTGCTAAAAAATGCTAAGCTGATAGACGAGATCGGCATCATTGATTTTGATGTGCATTGGGGCAATGGCACCCTCGATATTATGCGCAGGCTGGACATAGATTATGTGAAACACATGGCTTTTAGTGATCAGATTGGCAGGGACTATGACGCATGGCTGGGGGGTCTGTATGCCGCTCTGGAAGACAAATTCCAGCACTCTACCTTGCTGCTTTACCAAGCCGGAGCAGATCCCCATATCGATGATCCTCTGGGGGGAGAATTGACCACAGAGCAGATGAGGCTGAGAGACAGAATCGTGTTCCGCTTTGCTCATGATAAGAAGATACCCATTGCCTGGAATCTGGCGGGTGGCTATCAAAAGCCGATAGAAAAGGTTTTGGAGCTGCATTTGAATACGGTGGAAGAAAGCTTGGGGGCTTTCTTAATTGAGAATTGAGGATGGAGAATTGAGAATTATTCGGTTAATTGAGGATGGAGAATTAAGAATTATTCGGTTAATGGAGAATTGAGGATGGAGAATTGAGAATTGGGGAAGCAATTTAAACCTGTTTTGACTTTCATTTTTGATCCGGCAGGCCGGCTTCAGACCTACCTTTATCTTACTAATATGCAGACGAACTACAAACTTTTCCCAAGTCAAAAATGAGAGTTTAAACAGGATCAATATTTCAACAAGCATGCTAAGCTTCTGATAATAATAGTTCTTGACTAAATATCTGGAATTGAATAACTTTGATTTCGCTGGTTGGTGACATTTACATCAGCTATAAACATATATTGTGTGAAAGGAAGGCCTGCTTACAGAGTGTCAAATAATGGGCAGGATTCCGGATAAAGCTAAGGTCAAGATCGGGAATAGAAGCACTTTGGAGGTGTTGAATGCATAAATCAGGACTTATTTTGATCATCCTCGTGATGATAGGAGTGCTATGGGGCGAGCCCGCTGATAGCGATTCCTTGCTGCAAACAGTGACACCGGCAACTGCCGAAGCGCAAGTCAATTTGCTTTCCTGTCCCCCACCTAAAGAGGGTTTCAATAGGCGCATCTTCACGGCGGATATCCTGGCAGAAGATGTCACGTTCCTGATGGAAAACATCGGCGCAATTGTCGCTTCCCGAAACAATGAATCTTTGAACCGCGCTTTTATAGAAAAGATCATGAGCGTGGTGACCGCCGTGAACGGCTGTGAATATTGCTCCATGTTCCATACCATGCAAGCGTCTGCCGCCGGTATAAGCCAAGCTGAGATAGACGATCTTTTCGAGCTCCAGTTCGAAACTAATGCCGATAAATTTGAACTTCCCGCTTTGAAGTATGCCGTGCATTTTGCAGAAACAGGACGCAATCCGGATCATAAGGAAACTGCTACCTTTGTAAGCTTTTATGGATCAGAAACCGCCAACGAGATCATGCTCTTTATCCGCCTGATCCTATGGGGTAACCTGCTGGGAAATACCTACGATGCTTTCCTGAGCCGGCTCAAGGGCTCTCCCGCACAAAATAGCAGTATTGGCTTTGAAGCTCTCTTTTTTGTTTCTGCTTTCCCTCTTATGTTCCCGGCTTCTCGCGTGATAAAAAAAAGGAATAATAACGAGATGAGGGACATAGATCAGAAAATACTTAGCGGAGATATTTGATACCCAAAGGCAAGTTCTTTTTAACTGAAAATTTCTTGTAGAATTGAGAATTATGCGGGGGGAAATTCGAATTTGAGTTTCTTGTAGGGCTTGCCCCTTACCTTTACGGTTCTATCACCTTCTATCAGCTCAAAGCCCAAGCTGAGAGCCAATCTCACCATTCTTTCATTGCCGGACCAGGTCTGGCAATATATTTGCTCCAAGGGTCTGGTCTGAAACAGATATTGGATCCACATTTCCAGGGCTTCACGGCCTATTCCTCTGCCCCAATAAGACATTTCCGGGATGGAAATACCTACTGCCAGGCTTTCCGGGTTAATTTCGATGTAGTAGCATGATACCCAACCAATATGGGTATTATCCGCCCAAATCTCAAGCCTCGTTTTTAGCTTTTGTGCACCCCTTTGCATTCTTTTTGAGAGA
>CAXZAB010000284.1:0-2830 GCA_964293715.1 uncultured bacterium
CAGCGGCCAATACGTTTTGGTATCAGTAGATGGATTCTTATACGTCTGCTATTTAGACTAAAGTAATCACTAAGTCACTGCTGAACAGTAGTCTGCGTTAGTAAGGTGCTTTCGAAATCAGCTGATGCAGGACTTGTTTTAGATGGTATCAGGTAGCTGGTGCAAATTTGAATCTTAACAAAATTAAAGAGTGCTAAGGAGCATGAAATGAATTCAATTTTTGATGGACCTATGCAAGAAAAAGCGATACGATTAGTTTGGTCGAATGTGGCAAGACTGATTGTCATCGTATTCATGATCTCAATATCCAGCATATTGAGCGCAATTAATTTTTACGTTGGGGAACCTGCTGTAGCCCCGGGAACAGGCACCATGGGGGATCCCTTCGGATCAATCGAATATGCCTTAACCCAGTTACCTGCCAACGACTATTGCGCCCTAATCTTCCTGCCGGGGAGCTATCGCAACGACAATTCCAATAATCCCCACAACATTAACAGGCAGCTTGAGATGCGAAGCTCCACAAGTGACCCAACTGATGTGGTAATTGCTGAGTCTTTCGTGTTTGTCTCCTTGGGCCAGAACGTACACCCAATCAAGCTGGGAAGTCTTACTTTTAGAGGAGACAATAGTAATTGGACCCAGATTCATGACAGTGCCTTAACCGTCGATGGTTGCATCTTCGAAGATTACGTTTATGGGACTCCTCTGAATTTTGACGGGGATCTGGTAAACACCAGCATTTCAAATAGTATATTCCGCAATAATGACGTCGGTATCAGCGATATGAACGGAAACTGGGCTTCACGCGGAGCCATCGAAAACTGTCTGTTCCATTCGAACCGGGTAGCACTATCCATCAATGGTGCCTTATTGGAAAATTGCACGATTACCGATAACGACGTAGCCAATGAAGGCCGCTTTGGAGCAAACACATACCGCAACAGCATCCTGTGGGGAAACACGACGCTCAATACCAATCTTGCAGCATTTTATTACTATTGTGACACCCAGGAAGCTGTAAACGGGGCCAATAACATCTCGCAGGATCCTCGGTTTGAAGACCCGCTTAATGGGATTTATACGCTTAAATGGGACGTAAATGGCCCCAGTCCCTGCATCGATGCCGGAGATCCAAATTCTGCTAATGACCCCGATGGTACCCGGAAAGATATCGGTTACTGGCATTACCCGCATGAGGTGGAAACATACTACTTTGATAGAACTCCGGAAAGTGGAATCCATTGGAAGTGCTTTCCCGTGCTGGATACAGTATCCGCCCCGCAGGGAGTTGCATGGAATCAGTTAGGTTACATGTTTCAAGATTATATGATACCGAACCCCATTCCAATAATTGAAACTATCAAGTGGAGCTATACACCAGCAGATGGTGAAATGAGTTATGATGAATGGTCTCTCGAATGGCTAAATGATTTTTATCAAGCAACAGCTCCCAAAGGCTTTAAGCTCTACTTCGATCGTCAGCAGCAACCTGATGCTCTGGTGATTAGCGGTTTTCGCGCTAACCCGATTACCGTACCAGTCGAGCTTAGTGTAGCCGTTAATGGCTCTTACTTTTCGAATTGGGTGGGCTACTTTGTGCCACAAACCCAGAATGCAGCATTTTCTCTATCGGGACCTATTCCAGATGGCGGCCGCCGCAGCTATCTGGATTACATCTATAGCATGAAGACCCAGACTTGGAGCACCTCCCGGGAACACAGAAGGCTGGGCAGCAGATGGATAGTGGACCCCTCCAGATTTACTTTTTCGGAAGGGACCATGGTAGAGCTGGAGCTAATTGACGGTGCTCCCGCTGAGATGTTCTGGCAATATTTTGGCCCTCCCCTGGCTGCATATTCCAGAGCTGCAGCGGCTCAGTTTACTTATACCGAAACCATGGATTATACTCCGCTATACATAGAGCTCGATCCCGAAGACTTGCCGGATGAGATTGGAGTATATGCTGGAAATCAGTGTATTGGCGCTGTGGTAGTGGATAATGACATAATGGACATAAATCTCTACTATGATAATTCTAAAGCCGATGATGAGATTCAGATAGCCCTGCATTATGGGGCCAAAGGAAAACCCCTGATGCACGATTACAAAGTCTATGATCCCTCTCTATCACGCTTTATCTCCAGCCAGCTTAGGCTCAGCGAGCTGGGGGATTATGGCTACATCTCTCTGAAAGGGGAAGCTGGTAACACAGAGCTCCCGGTCGCTGTTGTATTAAACCAGAACTACCCCAATCCATTTAATCCGACTACGCAAATCTCGTTTCATCTCAGCAAGGATACACCAGTAAGACTGGATGTCTTCAATGTAAAAGGACAGAAAGTAAAAACCTTGTGTGCAGCCGATCTCGCTGCCGGAAAACACAGCTATACCTGGAGGGGAGATGATCAAGCTGGGAAAGAAGTATCTTCTGGCTTATATTTCTATCGTCTTCATACGCCCCAAGGCATATTCAGTAATAAAATGCTCTTAATGAAATAAATAATGTAAACAATTGATGCAGACTGGTTCTTGCGGCAATGCTGCAAGAACCGGTTTCAAAAAATTAAGGAGTCCCAAATGCACAAAACACTCATGACTTTCGCCCTATTGCTGCTTTTGAATCAGATATATGCCACTATCTTGAGCGTTTCCGGAGATGGGACTGAGGACTACGTCTATATTCAAGAAGCGATCGCTCAGAGCTGCGCTGGTGATACCGTTTTAGTGTATCCCGGCAGATATATCGAAAACCTGAGTATGATGGGTAAAAATATTACCCTGGCCAGCCTGGAGCTTACTACCGGTAATCAGGCGTATAAACACAGCA
>CAXZAB010000285.1:0-2821 GCA_964293715.1 uncultured bacterium
CCTATTATTGGCAGGTGGTTCCCTACAATGCCAATGGCTCTGCTACGGGCTGTCCAGTGTGGAGCTTCACCACAGTTCCGGAAGGTATGGCTATGATTGGAGATGGTGCAGTGACCACTCTAAATCTCCCCATCAATCCTTATTATGGTTACAACTATTCGCAGACTCTGTATCTGCAAAGCGAGATTGAGCTTGCCGGACAGCGGATAGAGAAGCTGTATTACCACTGGAACGGTCTTAATGACGGAACCAACTGTAAAGACTGGACCATATACATGGGACACACCGCTCAATCTGCCTTCCCCACCACTTCTGATTGGGTTCCTTTTGGCAATTTGATCCAGGTCTTTGAAGGCGAAGTAGATCTGCCAGCCACCGAGGGTTGGATTGAAATCACTTTGACTATGCCTTTTGCCTATAACAATACGGACAACCTTGTGATTGCCGTTCATGAAACAACTCCCGGCAACGCAGGCAGTTCTACCAAGTTCTTTGGCACTGCCACCGATGACTACAGAGGCTTACGTCTCCAGAGTGATAGCATAACCCATGATCCCGCTTCACCTGCTTCGGGTACGCGGGTTGCTGGTATTGCCAATATCAGACTGCAATTTGGTGAACCTCCCACATCCCCCGTCCTTTCCATAAATCCGGAAGAATGGGATTTTGGTGTCCAATATGCTAATACTGTTCACTCCAAACAGTTCAGCCTTACCAATACCGGTGCAGGCACGCTGAATATAAACAGCGTAAGCCTTACCGGCACGGGCTTTGAGCTGGCTGAAGCCTTTACTCCGGCTGCTTTGATTCTGGGAGAAAGCGCTTTCTTCACGGTGAACTTCCTGCCCACGGCAGCAGGCGTCTTCACCGGCAACGTGGTGGTAAACGACGACCGCGCTGTAAGCAATATCCCCCTCACCGGCGAATGCTTCGATCCTACAGTGTACACTATTCCCTGGGTTGAAGGTTTTGAAGAAAACAATATCGACGATGCCCCTGTTTTTGGCTGGATGCAAGAAGGACTCAACGGCACCAATGAATGGTGCGCAAACACCAGTCATTCTGATTACAATCGCAGCCCCAAAACCGGAGATTGGAATGCCTATCTGCGTTATGGAAATACCCGCTGGATGTTCAGAGCTGTTGAACTCCAGGCAGGGGTTGGCTACCGGGCTGTAGTCTGGGCCAGGCAAAATACCGCTACTGCCGCTAATGCCACCCTCACCGTCAGCTATGGCATAGAGGCCAGTGCAGCCGGGATGACAGAGACTATTGTGCCTGAGACAGGCTTGGTCGATGGCGATTACCAGAGACTGGCAGGGACATTTATTCCTGCGACCAGCGGTATCTACTATCTGGGTATCCTCGGCACGCAAACTTCCTCCCCCTGGTATATTTCCATCGATGACGTAGGAATTGAGCTGATGGGCGAGAACGACCTTGCGGCCACCACTCTTACCGGAAATACCTCCCCCAGCGTCGGCACCACCGCGCAATATACTGTGAGCGTGTTTAATAACGGCACCAACCCTCAAAGCACCTACACTGTGAAGCTTTACGACGAAGACGATGTAGAGCTTGCCACTGCTGCCGGTACCACCACTATAGCCCCCGGAACCACTGAAGAGATAATATTGACCTGGACCCCCACCGCTGTGGGCGAGATCAATATCTACGGGAAAGTGATCCTGGCCGGTGATATCAACCCAATAAACGACACCACGCCTCTCCTCACCGTCACCGTAATGGAAGCGGGTCTGCTGGTTGTCGAAATCGGTAACGGCACTGCCACAAACACCGATACCGGAGCCCCTGCACCCTATGGCACCTGGTACAGAGCCTTCCGTCAGCAATTGCTATATACCGCTGATGATTTCTCTGCTGCCGGAGGAATTCCCGGTATGATTAACGGCCTGGCCTTCAACGTGCAGAGCTTGGGCACTTGCACACCCATGACGAACTATACAATTCGTCTGAAAGAAACTGATCAGGCAGCTTTTAGCACTACTTTCGAAACTGGCGACTATACCACCGTGTGGCAAAGACCTTCCTTCATGCCGGTTAACGATTGGAATGTTCACACCTTTGACGAGCCTTTCTTCTGGGACGGCAGCTCAAATCTGATCGTGGAAATAGTTACGGATCAGCTGACAGGGGCCTATGCCCGCAATGCCCTGGTCTATTACACCAGCACCACCTATAACAGTTCCCTGCGTTTCCAGAGTGACTCTGCCAATGGCAGCACTGGAACCACCGGCAGCGTTACTACGAATCGTTCCAATATCCGTTTGTTTATGAATGTGGATGGGACGGGATCGCTTGCCGGCACCGTTACCTCTGCCGGCAGTCCTCTGGCAGACGTGCTGATCAGTTTGGATGACACCAACTATCACACCGTTACTTCTGCCTCAGGTGAGTACAGCTTCCCCTACCTCTTGGAAGACAGCTACACCCTCACCGCTCATAAGATCGGTTATGAAGACTATTCCGCCCCCTTCACCATTGTGGAAGATGAAGACACTATAGTGAACATAAGCATGACCGCATCCGCTTCAGTAAACGTGACCGGAAACATCGTGGGCAGTGACAATCCCACCGTGGGTCTCAGCGACGGCATAATCAATCTCACCGGCGTAATCAATTATACTGCAAACACTAATGCCGCCGGGCAATTTGTAGTAGAGAATGTGCTCTCCGGTAATACCTATAATTACGCAATCAGCAGAGCCGGATATCAAACCGATACCGGAACCATCGTAGTGGGTTCTACCGACTATGCCATGGGCTCTATTACCTTAAACGAACTCACTCTGCCGCCTTC
>CAXZAB010000286.1:0-2786 GCA_964293715.1 uncultured bacterium
GCTCATCCTTGGCAGATGCAGCCTACATTCCACCTCACATAGATGATATGCAGCCTCTATTGAATGATTTTGAGTTGTTCTTACATGATGATAAGTTTTTGGTTCCTCATCTGATCCGTTGTGCCATCGCTCACTATCAATTTGAGACTATACACCCATTTTTGGATGGGAATGGACGCATTGGAAGGCTCCTGATTACTTTATATCTTGTCAGCAATAAGATTCTTTTGAAGCCTACATTGTATCTCTCAGACTTTTTTGAGAAACACCGTGGACAGTATTATGATGCACTAACCCGGGTGAGAGAAACAAACGATCTCGGACACTGGGTGCGGTTTTTCTTGCAAGCAGTACTGGAAACCTCGGAGAAAGGTAGACAAACTTTCGACAAGATCTTGGTGCTGCATAGGAGCATCGAAAGTGACATGATCAAACTCGGCAAAAGAGCCGAAAATGCAAGGAATCTGATGATGCATCTCTATCAATCTCCGGTGACTTCAGTCAAGGAAGTTGAAGATCTCTTAGATATAAAGTATCATACTGCAAATGCTCTTATTAACAGTTTGGTAGAGATGGATATCTTAGAGGAAATGACTGGTTATTCAAGAAATCGTATATTTAAGTTTAGAAGATACGTTGATACCTTTGGAGAGAAAATCAAGGAATAGAATTCCATATGTCGTTTTCAAGGCTCCAACGCAAGATATAGAATTCCATATGTCGTCTTAACCCCCTTAAAACAACATATGGGATTCCATATATAACTTTCAAGGCTCCAAAACAACATATAGAATCTCATATATCACTTCCAGGCCTCTAAAAAATAATAAAACTTTGCCGTTTTAAACAAAAAAAGGGCCGTGCATCTCGCACGGGCCACTCTATTTAATCCACTGAAATCAATCGATGCTGATCTGGGTTTTCGGAGTGGGCTCCTTCTTTGGAATACTGAGTCTTAATACTCCATCTTCCATTTTGGCCACGATTTTATTGACATCCGCATTCTCGGGCAGGGCCAGATTGCGTCTGTAACTGCCACTATAGCGCTCGCAGCGATACACAGTGCCTTTTTGCTCTTCCGTCTTGTCTGCGTAGGAAGCCTCAAGCATTAATTGATTGTCGTGTACTGAAATTTTCACATTCTCTTTTTTGTAACCGGGCAGATTCGCCTCGATCACGAATTCTTTATCATGTTCGGTGATATCCATTGCCATAGCCCGGAAGTTATCCTCTGAAGAGTCTTCTTCAAAGGCATGGTTGAAGAAGTCATCGAACAGGCTGAACATTCCGCTCATGGGTCTCATGGGTCTGATGTCGCTCAATTTGCGATAGGGTACGAGTTTCATTTTTAACCTCCTATGGTTTTTTTTAAGCTCTGATAATAGGATAAGCGGTTTGGAGGATAAAGCAAGGGGAAACTTAGCAGTCTTTGCGTGAGACTGCTAAGTTTCCCTGAATTGAATTCTTATTTATTTGCTCAGCAGCATCTTACGCGTTTGAGAGAAGTCTTTAGATTGCAGACGGTAGAGATAGATGCCGCTGCTCACGGCTTTGCCTTGCTCGTCTTTACCATCCCAGAGCAGGCTCATTTCATGTTTTGAAGGAAGGCCGGTGAAGAGTTTCTTCACGATCTGCCCCTTGGTATTGTAGATGGTCAGGCTGGCGGTTTCTGCCAGATCTTTGACGCTGAAGAAGATATTGGTGTGGGGGTTGAAGGGATTGGGGTAATTCTGTTTCAGCTGGTTTTGCAGCACCGGGCTCAGCTCATCAGAATTGTCCACCCAGGCTCCGGTGGTGAACCTGCGCGCACTGGTAAAGCCGCTATAGTCAAAGTTATTTTTTGCAGCTACGCGCCAGTAATAACTTTTATTGGGCTCCAAAACAGGCGAGTTGACGCTGTTTTGTTCAATTCCGCTGATATCTACGATCAGATTGCTGAAAAAGGCATTGGGAGATATTTGCAGCCAATAGCTATCGGACAGAGGGCATCCCTGCCAGCTGAGTTCCAAGTTCTGAGCCTGATTTCCCGCATAGTTTTGTGGGCTCAGCAGTTGCGGCACCTGGGGCGCTTCTGAAAGCTCGCCGGTGGTAAATTCAATGGTGTCGCAGAAGAAACTCATGCCAATTTCTGACATAGAGGCTACCCGCCAATAGTAGGTCGTGAAAGGTGTGAGTCCGTTCATTTGATACAGGATACTGGTATGATCCATCAGATCCACCACCAGAACATCAAAATCGGGATCCGTACTCAGTTGGAAATAGTAGCTATCCGCACCGTTTACCTCTTGCCAGGAGAACAGCGGATTGGTAGGCAGATCTTCCTGCAGATTTGCAGGATAAATCGTTTGCGGCGCGGGTATAGAGCTGATGATATTGAAGCTATTCATCGAGGTATCGCTGTGCCCGTTACTGTTCAAAGTAATGCGCACCCTGCATTCCTCGGAGTCCAAACTGGGGACATTCATCCAGGTATAGCTGCCGGAATTGTGCACATTATTCGCGATCAGAGTCCAAATATTGCCATTATCGCTGCTGAATTCCAGCTTAACCGTGCCGGCTCTGCTTTTAGAAATCCATTTAATCTGTTTATTGGTGCCGCCAATGAAGGTTTCGCCACCGCTGGGGAGGGCAAGCTGCACATCAGAGATGCGGATGTCAAAACTGATGGTTTCTCCAGCCATGCCCACGTTGTAAAGGTACAATCCTCCGGGCGAGTTATTCCCCGCAAAGCCTGTGAGACTGGTGAATTCTGTAATCATCGTGCGTCCGCTCTCCTGTGAAAAAGC
>CAXZAB010000287.1:0-2748 GCA_964293715.1 uncultured bacterium
CTCTTCCTCCTAGGGCAATTCATTCTTTTCCAGAATTTTTCGTTAGTATGCTTCGTTCTCACTTTCGCTCATGACCAAAAACAAAAAAGCGGACAAACTGTCTGCCTCAGAAGCCGAAAGCTGAGTGAAACTGGCATCAAGATCTTCGGCGATCCTGTCATAACTTGCCTCCACATGCCGAAACAGCGCTTTGGGATTCTTAAAATTCAGAGTTTGAGCCGGCTGAGGCACCGAATCTACTTCCCAAGCCACATAAGCGTAATGCCTGAGCATAGCATCCCAATCCTTGACAGCCATCAACGTGCGCAGCTCTTCGATTTGAGATTTTGCCCCCAAACCTTTTTGCAGAAGATTCATGTGCCACTGAGTCTTAGCTTTGGTGTACGGATCCCAATCCCGATAAAATTCGGTATGTTTCAGGTCCAGATCCTGCTCGGCCAAGAGCTGTGACAGCGCATCCATTTCCTGATCCGACAAAATCTCTCCGGCACTCAATAAACCTGCGCTCAGCGTGAACACAAGCACGGCAAGCGCGATAAACCCATAGCTAAGGGGATGATAAAGCTTCATTTAATCCTCATAGGGTAAAGTTATAATAAGGGGTATTTGTTGGCAATTGATTATTAAACTTTTAGCTTTTTAATTTTATTGAAAGAGCAGCATTGCCACTTTTTCAGCCAAAAATCAAAGGGCAGGTGATTCTGCCCATAAGATTGCTTTTTTGTCTTAGCAAAACCATGGTTAATCCGCTCTTATGAGTCCAGCCGGCTATCCCCGATCCGGGAAGGCCGGTATCAATAAGCCAGCATCAAAAGCGAGCTCACATCCTCTCTGCTCAGTTTATATATTCCCTCCACAGCGGGTGAAGCCATGATTAAATCCACAATTTGGTCCAATTCTTCTGCTTTGATGCTCAGATCCCGCAGTGAAGTTGCCAGACCCCAGCTTTCCAGTTTGTCTCTGAAACGCCGCACACCATGGGCTACACTGTTTTCATCCCAGACGCACTTTGCCCAGCGCAGAAAGCGGGCCGGTTCTCTTTTACTGATAAACTCGATCCAAGCCGGATAAATCGCAGCCAATCCTGCTCCATGCGTGACCCCGGGATGAAAAGCGGAAAAGACGTGTCCCATATAGTGACAGCTCCAATCTCCACCATTCATACCAACACTGGAAAGTCCGTTAAAAGCCAGGGTGGCACACCAGGCAAAATTTGAGCGGGCATTGAAATCCAGCGGGTCTTTTTGTAAACGGTCTGCCATCTGGGTGATCGTAAGCAAAAGAGCTTCATTGATCGCCAAGGTGGACAGTGCCTTATCATCGGCAAAATAGTATTCCAGAATGTGAGAAATCGAATCTATGGCTCCATTAGCAGTTTGCTTGAAGGGCAAGGTATTTTGGAATGTGGGATCGATAACGCTGAGCCGCGGATAGATCAGCGGTGAATGAATGGACAATTTTTGGCGGGTATCTGTGTTTGTAAGCATGGCATCGCCGTTCATTTCACTGCTCGTACCGGATAAAGTGAGCACCGTGTACAAGGGCAGAGCTTCTTCGATGAGCTCTTCTTTGGCAAAGGCGCTCCAGATATCCTGAAGGTACACACCCGCAGCCACGGCTTTGCCGGTATCGATCACAGAACCGCCACCCACGGCCAGCACAGCCTCGGCGCCATATTTCTTGGCCTCAGCTATGATCTCGCGGGTCTTGGGCAATCTGGGATTCACCTGCACGTCCCAGGCTTCTGTATGTTTGATGCCAGCCTTTTTGAGGCTGTCTATCACCTGATCATAGGCGCCATTTTTACGAATGGAGCCCCCACCGGCGATCAGGATGCACTTACGGATGCCGTCTTGATACATCTGGGCACCCAGGTGGGCAACTTGAGCTTTGCCAAACATGATTTTGGTGGGATTGTGAAATTCAAAAGCTTCCATAAAATATCTCCTTGTTCTATAGTTTGATGCTAAAGCCTACGGTAGCATAATGAAAAGCTGAGAAAGTGTAGACCTGATCTATATCGCTGCCACCTTCCAGGAGGCGATATCCGGCCCTAAAATTCAATTGCTCGTTAATCATAAAATCCAGCCCCAGATAAACGTCTTCCGCCCTACCATAGGGGGAAGCCAGCCCTTCCGCTTCCAGCACCAGCTCCAGTTCATCCAGCAAATGGTATCCGGCGTTCAATGTGATGAGCGGCACAAATCCGGTGTTGGTCTTGCTGGATTTTTTGCCTTCTGTTTTTAGCTCTACCTCTGCATCACGAATCTTTCCGGAGATTCCCACGGATTTCAGCACAAACAGCGGCTTGGGAAAGAAATACCGGTACCCTAAACGGTATGAATCAAAGCGGAAAAGAGCGTCCACGTGCTCTCCCGCATAAAAATTTACGCCTTCATAGAGAATGTCGTTGGGCAAAGTGCCGGAAGGCTTCACACGCAGTGGAGCCGCTAATAGTGAAATCTGATGGCGGGGATGAGGGCGATAGTGCACCTGCAACCTGTTACTAAAGACGGGATCAGACTTAAGATCCTTGGTCAAAGAAAGTAAGGGACTGGGATTGTTGTTGTTAGGGCTGCGGACATCATTATATCCTGAAAATGCCGCTCCCACTTCTGCTTCAATTCTCAAATTCATCTGTCCCCACAAGCCACTGGCCAGGAGGAGGATAATGAGTATGAACACGTTGCGCTTCATATTTACCTCTACATGTTTGGTTTTATTAATATAATAAGCCAAAGTATCTTT
>CAXZAB010000288.1:0-2731 GCA_964293715.1 uncultured bacterium
CGCCATCTGGCACCTATTTGTTCTGGCGGGCAGCATCTGTCACTTTATTGCGATGCTGCAATTGATTCACTGAGCACAGATTACATCAGTTGCATAAACCCGTCTGATCTTTTTAATCTGCCTGATCATCAAATTGCTTGGTGGATACCCTGAATAGCAAATTTTGCAAGAGGTCACAAATCTTGCACTCTTGCAGTGGCCTTGCTTCCAATTTGTTTTGGACTCAAGATAACTCAAGTATTCGATGTCAATGACAATCAAAATTTACACAAGATGGCACTCGAAACTGGTACACTTTTACTCCTTTAGGTGTATCCTAGCGGTTATCCAGTCATTTGAATACCCTTGCTGGATAATTCCCATTAACCGTATACAGCTGTTCTCATCGAGGCTCTACATTCCCGAAGACACAAAAGTAGGGGCACATTAATCAGTGCCCTTACTTTTCATTGTAAGCCAACTGGAGCAATGGACTGAAATTATGCACCATTGTCCCACTTGGTGATGCCCTAGAAAATCCTTTTACAGAAAGGATCTAAAGCATCCTATTGTCATATGACACTATTTCATCAATATCATCTTTTTGAAGGTGGTGTAGTTGCCAGCGGACATTTTGTAAAAATAGACGCCACTGGAAACGTAATGACCACTACTATCTGTACCATTCCACCTAACGCTGTGATTACCAGCGTATTTTTCTTCATTAACGAGTGTATTTACTAATTGTCCTTTGAGGTTATAGATGCTGATATTCACAGGACTTCTTTCCTTGACGCTATAGCGGATAGTTGTTTCAGGGTTGAAGGGATTGGGGTAATTACTGCCAAGATTAGTGCTTAGGGGAGCATTGAGAGCATCTGAATTTGCCACTGGGGCAATGATGCGCAGATCGTCCAGCATCAACATCAAGGCGTCATGTGATACACATTGAATCCCGAAACGAATCTGCCGATCGGCATAGGCAGAGAGATCAAAGGTATATTCGGTCCAGTCCGTGGTGGCCTGAAGATAGGTCGCTCCACTGATGTAACTGAAGTTCTCAGGCGCAAAGCCTGCGGTTGATACCCCGACCTTGAATCTCTCAAGACCGTATTGATCGGATAATGATCTCACCCAAAATTTTAGCTCACTATCATTAAGCACAGAGATTTGTGGGCTTATCATCCAGTCATCATTGGGGGGTGTGGAGGCTGCAAGACATGCTGCAAACTTGATTCCCTCATGCGCCATGATATTTGAAGCGGGGGGTATAGTAGCAGGAGGATTGAATATTATGAAGGCTTGCGGCACCTCAGAGTTCGGCCAGATAGTGTTCTCCAATGCCTGTGTAGTGCTTTGATCCACATCCACAAGAGTCCAGGGCTCAAAGGCAAGATCGAAATCTGCATAGGTTTCGAAGCTGTCTGCAAAAACCCATTCTGAATTCACAAGCATAAAGTCCAGAGTAGTTGTGGTAGCATCGGTAACGATAACTCCCTCTTGCGTTACAGTTTCATATCCGACGGCATAAACCGTAACCAGGTAATTACCAACGTCAACAGACATGCTGTATAAACCGTCATTATTTGTGACTGTACTGAAGTTCCCAGCGGTGATTGTCGCACTAGCGATACCTTCATTTTCAGAGTTCCGAACCACACCAGAGATGATACCTATTGGATCAACCTTAGTTTGAGTATTGGAGAATGCCGCATTGGACATCAGGCCTTCAGCATAAACGGCTTTCACTGACCATTTGTAAATACCCTCTTGGAGCTCACTCCACCCGTTATCTTCAATAGATGTCTCCATTATGGGCTCAGCAGTAAGACTGGTCCAGGCAGCTTCATTATCTTCCTCATCTTGCAGGAAACGCCATACTTTGTATCCGGATAGGGCCCGGCTCTCATTCTTTGCGACTTTCAGAAGCTTTGCATCCAGAGGGTCCAGATCTTTTTCACGATCCGGAGTAGAATATCCCACAAAGCCCTGGATATTCCAGTTGTATGTAATATCCTCATTTATTTCGGCTATAGTGGACCAATTGCCGTTGAAGCTGATCATATTGCTGAACCCTTCCACTTGAGGGCCGGCATCACAACCTGCTGGAAATCCTGTGCTTACGTTGCAGTTGTAGCCAAACCACAATTCTTCGGTTCCGGTGATAGGCACGGGGTTCGCAAGATTGACCGTGGTGTATGACACCAGATTCGGGGTAAAAGGTTGATTGACAACCAAATTCGCGGGAGCGGAAGCATCGCCACCGGTCCATACCTTGACAGAGAAGTTACCTGACTGGGTCGGCCACACATTAAGTGAGTGCAAACTCATACCGGCATATTGAGCAAGTGCAGAAGGCGAGAAACGGATCGCTACATCGAAATTTGCAGCGCTTCCTGTTCCTACGCTATTAGTCCTTATGCCAGAATCATAATGAATCCATTCGCCGCCAAAGGTTCCGGGAGCCATCCAGTTTATGTTTACGTTTGAATCTTCCATAACAGCCTGTACAGCACCTGCAGGAAGATACATTTCTTCAAGCGCGAAATTCTGAGTAATGGTTTCTGAAGTGGGAATGATGACTTCATCCTCAAAACCGGGGCTATATCCAGCCTTTGTAGCGGTAATCGTATAGATGCCTTGGAAGACGTTAAAGCTGTACGCACCATCGGCATCGGTAATCCCGAAGTATCTGAGGGCAGTGAGTTTTACCCCCGAGTTGGGGAGGGCTGGCCCTGGCTCTCTCACGGTG
>CAXZAB010000289.1:0-2727 GCA_964293715.1 uncultured bacterium
GTCAGGACTTCTTTCAGTCCATCGGCGCAGAAAGCATTCTGGGCAAACAAAAAGGAGCTCCGGGAAACCGGAGCTCCTTTGAATTGTATTTGTGTTTAGCAGTAAGTTATTTTACTATCAGCAGCTTGCGGGTCTGGTTGCTGGAGTTTGTGCTCAGTTTGTAGAAGTAGACGCCGGTGGAGCAGGAATTGCCGCGGCTGTCTTTACCATTCCAATTGATGCTGTTGTTGCCAGGCATTACGGGATAAGAGATCATTTCCTGGCCGATGATGTTATAGATTGCGACAGTGCCGCTATCATTTTCCTTCACGTCCACCTCGATGGTGGTGCCACCGATGGCTTTGAAGGGATTGGGGTAGGCGTTGCGCATCACAGTCTGTCCTGGGAATTCGGGAGTGGTGTTGCCTTCTAAGAGAAGACTGACAGGTCCGTATAATTGACTGCTGCTATAATCCACGCTTTCCAGCCAGTACCAGTAGGTGTGGCCGATTTCCACTTCAGGATCTGTAATGCTATAGGTTTGAGTGGTGCTGGTGTTTGTAGCGCCAATCAGCACAGGCGTGATGAGCTGTGAACTTTCCGGACTATTAGCTCCGTTACGATATACGCGATATCCCAGCAGGCTGGTCTCGGATTGGGAAACCCAGGTGAGCTTAGCCAAGTTTAGATCGGTCTGCACTGCTGTGAAGCTGCTAAGCTCCACTGGCAGAGTATCATCAGGTTCTCTTGTGACAAAGATAGGAATATTAAATCTACCACCAAAGGGTACAGCAGAGAAGACGATTGTTGCATTGGGGCCTTCCACAGGGAAGACATCAGCTTCGTGCCAGGCGGAATTGTAGTAAATCCATCCTCTATAAGTGCCAGGATCGATGGCAGGTACAGACACAGGCATGATTCCTTCAATGGGATAAACGGCGTAATAAGCTTGGGTGTTTTCATCTCCAGGGATAGCTCCCGCGGGAGGTTCCACACCAAAGTCGTCATCAGTGGGCACTACAGTCAGAGTGGCTGCGCCGCCGGTGCCAAAATAGAACACTTTGCCATCCAGCCAGTCTACTCCATCATTATTGTCGAAGGGTCCGTCATAATCATAACCAGCATGGTCAAACCTTCCGATTTGATCATAAGCGACACCGTCTCCTTTATTGATGCCAACCGTGGCAGCAGTTCCTCCAAAGCCATCAACTCCGTCAGACGCATCGCCCGTAGTCCAAGACATGTCAGCAAAGCTGAAAGCAACGGTGTTGCCGATGCCTATCGTGGGGTCTGTGCCATCAGTGAAGATTAGTTCGAAGGTGTTGAGTTTATCAGCGTGACTACCGTAGTAGCCCACATGATCCCAAATCACAATCACGCGGTTGGATTCCATCTTGTACCAAACAGCTCCTGCGCCCCGGGTATCCACATCCGCAAAGAAAGGCGCCAGCATAGGCGAATCATCAATGGGAAATCCCCAGGGAGTGTAAGAGTAATATCCTTCATCAAAAGTCACATTACCGTTGTTGTTTATCCAGAAAGATTGATAGGGTTGGCCGTAGAGGGAAAACACAAAAGGCAGTGTGATTTCATCTGTGTATTGATCGTCATTGGGATCCAGAGCCAAGGTAAATGTGGCATCCAGAGGGATCAACAGATTAAATGGATCTCTCTCACCACTACCAAATGCTTCGATATTGGGCATTACAGTTCTTGATTTTCCGTAAGGTGAAACAGGTTTGATTTGTCTCTGTTTCCATGAGTCATAATCAGGCGAATCAGGGGTAATAAATGCAAAAAGGGTACCTAACGCCATCATGCTAAAGACGATTAGCAGCAGAAGTATTTTTTGCTGTTTCATAATAAACTCCTTTGTTTTCTTTTGTATTTAAGTTTGAGCTCCAAATCTTGTTGTAAATTCCAAGTCATTGTTACTCATATTTATTGAGAACATTTTACTGCTCTCGTTTATCACTTTCTATGTGAGGCCGATAGGCCGGTCTTATTTAAAATAGGGTTCTGATCACTATAAAAAACAAGCTAAGCTGATTTAAGTATGGGGCAAATTATCTTTTGAAACTTGGCTCAAAGAACTCTGTTTGATTCTTTGATTTTGGTCTGATTTAGGATATTTATACATAGTTAGTTTATTGTGCCAATGCGATCTAAAGATCGTTCCGATCTGCTGTAATTTCTTTTTAGAAATCTGTGGTCACTTAACAAAAGGAGATTGTTTGAATATACCCTTAAGCCTTATAAAAATGTGAATTTGTAAAAACTCTTGACACTTCGGCAGGTTCTTTTGAGTGTGATCTTCGTGAGCGGGCATAGCTCAGTTGGTAGAGCATTAGCTTCCCAAGCTGGGGGTCGCGGGTTCGAATCCCGTTGCCCGCTCCATTATTTAACAAGGGTTTAGCCCATATTTATGTCACCCCCAATTTTTAGGTGACCACAGATAAGACCACAGATTTGTTTTTAGATACTACAAAATACTGGCATGTGGATAGAAATATAATAATAGCAGTTGGGACTATTCATAAATCTGACGGTAAGTATTTTCAAGCATCTCAGCGACTTCACCCACTGCCACGACCTATTCGTTAACCATGTAATCCTCCTCTCTATTATACATATACGAGTTTTGAAGCATGGCTCTATGTTGAAGAATAGAGTGCAGCCTGGCATAATTTAATTTGACACAATCCGGACGAGAATAAAGCTCTCACCAATGTGTTAATTAGATTGAAA
>CAXZAB010000290.1:0-2716 GCA_964293715.1 uncultured bacterium
GCTGTAAAAGAACGTAAAAAAGCAGAGCTGCACATCGCCAATGCCATGTTCAGCGCAGAGACAAACAAACCCCGGCTGGTGCCAGAGTATCTGCAAACCCTGAAGAACTCCTTCGATAGTGAACTCGTTTATCTGGATTTCACGAAGGCTAAGAAAAGCGCCGATTTCATCAATACCTGGGTGGAAAAGCAGACCAAGGACCGTATCAAAAACATCGTTTCCGAAAAACAGATTGCCGAAAGCAGCGATGGTCTGGTGCTGGTAAACAGCATTTATTTCAAAGCCGCCTGGCTTTCACATTTCAGCCGCAACAGCACCAAGGAAGACAAGTTTTACACCACTTCCCAACGTGACGAAAACTCCCACATCATGATTCCCATGATGCATCAAAAAGCAGAATTCGGCTACGGAGAAATGCCTGACGGACAGATCCTGGAGATGCCTTTTGAGGATTATGATCTCACTATGATCTTTGTCCTGCCCAAGGATATTGATGCCGCCAGTAAAGAAATGAGTCCAGAGACCTGGAAAACCTGGATGAAGCATGTGAAAGAAACCCGCAAGGTAGAAGTATTTTTGCCCCGCTTCCGCATGGAACAAAGCCTGGAGAAGCTTCCGGAAACCTTCCTGGCAATGGGTATGCGCGATGCCTTTGACGCCGGACGGGCAGATTTCAGCGGAATTTTAGCCCCTGGAAAAGATAATATCTATATCTCGGACATTGTCCACAAGGCTTTCCTGCAAGTAATCGAAGAAGGTACCGAAGCTGCAGCAGCCACTCAGATCGGCTTTGCCAAAACCTCTCTTGAACCTCCCGTGACAGACGTTCCCATCTTCCGTGCGGACAAACCCTTTCTCTGCATGATCATCCACAAGGAAGACAATACCATCCTCTTTGCGGGCAAGATTGTGACCCCGGAACCGGCAGAAGAATAAAGATAGGGTATGGCTTTTAGCCTGCCCCAAAACTCTATAACAAAAAAGAATGGCAATCTGCAGTGCAGATTGCCATTTTGGTTTAATAATAGCTGGCTTCTTAGATAACTTTTCCACTCATAACATCTGTTTCATTGCATTTGCAGATGTTTACATAGAGTTTATCAGGGCGCCAGGTGCCATCAGTTTTACGGTTTTGGACAATTTTTACGCGCTTGATCTCGGTATTGCAAACCGGACAGATCAGCTTTCCTTCTGTGTGTGCATCGTGAGCCGTTTTGGCGGCAAAACTTTTAACTTTTCCCATGTTTATATCCTCTTATTTATTGTGCTCTTTCTATGTACTCGCTGGTGCGGGTATCCACTTTTATCTTTTCTCCGGCTTCCACAAAGAAGGGGACCATCAAACGCAGTCCGGATTCTGTGAAGGCGACTTTTCCGCCGCCGGAGGCTGTATTTCCTTTTATATTGGGTTCACATTCGGCAATGGTCATGATTACCGTAGTGGGCAATTCGATGCCAACAATCTCGCCTTCGGGAGTGGTGGACAGTGTGACTTCCATGTTTTCCGTCATCAACAGGGCCAGATCCCCGATCTTGGCTGCTTCCACAGGCTTTTGTTCATAAGTATCCACATCCATCAGGACAAAGAAATCTCCATCGCGATACAAATACTCTTTTTTGGTTCGTTCTATGCGCACTTCCTCAAAAGAATCGCTTTCTCTGAAGGTGTTTTCGATCACCTTGTCACTGCGAATATTCTTGAGTTTTGAACGCATAAAAGCCGGACCTTTACCTGGTTTCACGTGTAGAAATTCTACAACTTCCCAGAGGTCGTCTTTAAAATCTATTACCATTCCATTACGGATATCAGCCATTGTAGCCATATTTAAGTCCTTATATTTAGTCTAGATACCATAATTTTACAAATGCGCTTTTTGGCAAGGTATTTCTTGGGTAGACCGGGGGATATCTTGTTTTGGGGCAGCGCAGTTTGAGTCTGGTCGATCTGGATTTAGGGCAGCTGCCAGATATAGCTGAGGCTGAGCCCCAGGTTCCAATTAAAGCCGGGTTGAGGGATATGGGCATAGATCTCATAGCGTTTATCCTCAAGATTATTGAGCTTCAGATCCACAAGCAGCTCCAGGTCCTTGTAGGGGTATTTCAGATAACTGGCAAAATTCATGAGATCGAAGGCGGGGATGCTGCCGGCGAGGTTGTCCACTGTGCTATATTGTTTGCCCACAAAGTCATAGCTCAGGCTCAGGCCATAGTACGTTTGGGCGATCTTGGCTGCCACAGAACCTTTATATTGAGGGGTATAAGGCAGATATTTGTTGTAAGTGGCAGTGGGCTCCCCTTGCGCATTTTTGGAGAAATCACGCGCTTGGGTGAGGGTGAGGCCGGCATCCAGCTTCAAAAGCTTTAGTGGAAAGAGGCTAAGCGCAAATTCCCAATTGCTGATCTTGGCGCGGCCTACATTGAAGGGACGCCAGGTAGAACCATTGAGAAAGTATTGCCGCCATTGGATAAGCTGATCGATATCATTGAAATAATAGGCGGCGGAACTCTCGAAGAGGGAATGCTTGAAATCCAGACCCAGATGATAACCAAAGGAAGTTTCGCTATTCAGCTCGGCACTGCCCACACTCTGGCTATCGCCAATCCAGTGCATATCAAAATATGAAGGCAGGGAGAAAGCTGTGCCAATACTGCCCTCAAGTGTGATCTCGACAGGCAGATAGAGGCTGTTGTGCTGCTCTATGCGCCAGGTGCTGTG
>CAXZAB010000291.1:0-2714 GCA_964293715.1 uncultured bacterium
TATCCACGACCGGTTTTATCACCATATCCAAAGTGATTCGGGGACCGTCTTTACGGATCATCTCCACTTTCCCGCGCCAGGGCTGGGAAGAACGCACTCTCATCCAGGATTGTCGCATTTCTTTGCGGCTGCCCACATCAAAGGGCAGATATTCAAAGGGTTTATCCAGCAGATCGATGCGGCTATATGAAGTCATCCGTTCAAAGATGGTATTCACGTAGCGGATATTGCCTTCGGGGCTGAAGATCACGATTCCTTCTCCGGCCTGTTCGATGGCCTGAATGAGCACGTTGATATTGTCATCGGCCTTTTTTTTGTGCAGAGCGTAGGCTATATATTCTGAGATGGATTCCAAAAGCAGCTTGTCTTCTTCGTCATACAGATCAGAGCGATGGTAGGATTGCAGTGCTATCGCACCTATCACTTTACCTGCAAGCATGAGCGGGATACCCAGGAAGTTTTTGCACAATATCCCCATAAAATCACGGTCTGTGGTGCGCTGTTCGATAGCGCGTTCATCCAGTAGCAGGGTGCGTCCTTCCGAGATGATTTGGGCGGTGAGAGAAGTATTGTCATTAGCCTCGATGGGACTGTTGATTTCACTCATTTCATCCACCAGATAGGGAAAGGTAATGAGATTGCTGCGGCTGTCATAGAGCGCGATATAAAAGTTCGTGACATCCACCACTTTGCCCAAAGCCTGGTGAATGGTATGGAAAAGATCGTCCAGCGAACCTTCGATATTCACCGCATGTGAGATTTTATGCAAGATGGAAGTGATGACCTGGCTGCGGCGTATCGGGGTAAGATCCATAAGCAAGAGGACAAAAAGGTCTTCATTTTTGCTTTTGATGGGAACCAGGGTTTGTTTGTGAGTATGCAGTTTATGACGCTCGTCAAAAAAGCTGTATTCCAAAGATACAGACGTGGTGGGTGGGGTTTCAAAGAATCCCTGCCATTTGCCGGGATCCGGGACTTCATCCCGTTTAATCTCCACCGTCGCGGCGAAAGCCTCAAAGAAATCCCACACATATTTTCCTACCACATTCTTAGCTTTCATACCGGTAAGATTTTCCATGGTCCCATTTAACAAGATCACCTTGCCTGTGATATCCAACAGCACCACCCCTTCCGAGGCTTGCTCAAAGATGCAGCGAAACAGAGCCTCGCGTTCTTCCAGCTCCTTACGCACCCGCTCCAGATTGGTGGTATCCTGCATGGCTACGATCACGCGCTCATAATCCTCAAGATCATCGCCCGGAATATTCCAGGAAATCTGAAAGTTCAAAAGATTGCCCTTTAGATCATAGTTAAGGCCTTGCCCTTCATAGTGCTTGTGTCCTTCTGCCATGGCCGCGAGCGATTCCAAAAGGGAATCATTGACGTCTTCACCAAAAATGAGAGGGGTGGATGCGATCAGCTCTTCCTTGCTTTTGGCGCCAAAGATATTGAGTGTGGCTTGATTGATGTCCAGTACTTTCAGAGAGCTCATGCATTCACTGAGTTTTTCAGGATTGGTCTTAAAATAGACCCGTATATCCTTCACACCCTCATCCCTCAGCATATTGAGGTAGGCATAAACCCCTGAGAAGTCTTCTACCCAAAGAGATACCGGGGATTGATCAAAGAGCATCCGGTAAAAGTTCTGCTTAATCTGCTTCAAGTTCCTCTCTCTTGCCTAAAGCTTGATTTTAGGCAAAGTCCTATTTTTTGATTAGTTTTTGTGTATCCAGGGCAATCATAAGTTCTTCATTGGTGGGGACTTTCAGGATTGTGACACGGGACTGTGGTGTGCTCAAAACCTGGATCTTATCCGTAAATTTGGCATTCTCTTTTTCATCCAGCTCTATGCCCAAAGCCTGAAGATCGCGGCATACCTGCTCACGCAAAATCGGCATCTTTTCACCCACACCTCCGGTAAAGATGAGCAGATCTGCACCATTTAAGGCTGCAAAATAGGCTCCGATATATTTTTTAATCCGGTGACAGTACACATCAAAGGCCTGGATGGCCAAAGGATTCTTCTTCAGAATCTCATTTTCGATCTCGCGCATATCGTTTGAAATCTGCGAAAGCCCCAGCATCCCGCTCTTTTTGTTGAGAATGCTGTTTACCTCATCCACGTTCAACCCCAGTCTTTGCTGCATGTGAATGGGAATGGCGGGATCAAGATCGCCACAGCGGGTACCCATCATCAGCCCTTCCAGAGGGGTGAGCCCCATGGACGTATCGATGGATTTGCCGTTATTGATGGCAGTGATGGAGGCACCATTGCCCAAATGGCAACTGATGATCTTCAGATCTTCCAGATCGCGCCCCAGAAATTCTGCGGCTTTCATACTCACATATTTATGACTGGTGCCGTGGAAACCGTAACGGCGAATCTTGTGCGTAGTATAAAAATCCAGAGGCAGAGCATATAAATAGGCTGCAGCCGGCATACTCTGATGAAAAGCGGTGTCAAAAACGCCACATTGCGGACAGTCCGGCATCGCGGCAGACACGGCTTCTATGCCTTTCAAATTGGCAGGATTGTGCAGCGGAGCCATTGAGATGCACTCACGCATCACATCCACCACGTGATCTGTGATGATTACCGCATCCGAATAATACTCTCCGGCATGCACCAAACGGTGTCCCACCGCATCAATGGTGCACAGATCGCACAAGACGCCGGTATCGGCATCAGCCAAGGACTTCAAAATCAATTGCAG
>CAXZAB010000292.1:0-2709 GCA_964293715.1 uncultured bacterium
TTGCCCAATACAAATCACAAACTCAAAAACCTGATGCTGAAAATAGCCTACTATAAACCGATGACCATCATCGAGGCCGGTGAATACAACAACCTCTTGGATTATACCGTCTGGTGCAGGGAGAATACTGAAGAAGAGCTTTTGGACGTGCTCATCTATGATCGCAGTGAAAGCAGATTTCCCAGAACCATCTACGCTAAAAGTGGTCAGGTGATTCAGATGAACAACGGCAATTCCATGCGTATCATCCTCAAAGAAGGAGAGATGCAACAGCGCAATGAACGCGAACAAGGCAAATATAACAGCACTCAGTTTGAGCAATATATTATCAATATCCGGGATTTGGGACACCGCACAGATATCTTTGAGACTGGCTTTCGCAGTGACCGGGAAATGACCTATGGACAATTAACCGGGGTTCTGGACACCCGCAAGGCAGAATTGGAGATCAAACGGGATGAATTTGGAAAGCTGCAAAAGAGGATCAGTTCGGCTAATTTTGAAGGCAATCCTTACGAAAAACAGGTGGAGCAAAAACGCCTGTATTCGATGCAGCAAATGGCCAAAAACCGGATTCTGGAGCTGGAAGATAATATCCGGGCGTTGCAGGTGGAATATCACAAGAAATTCGCCTTATCCTTTGCCATTATTATCTTTATCATGATCGGTGTACCTTTGGGACTCATGACCAGGACCAGCGGAATCGGTATGGCTTTTAGTGTCTCCAGTGTAATCTTTTTGATCTACTATGTGGCCCTCAATATGGGGGAACAAGCCGGTGATACCGGAGCAATGAGCCCATTCTTGGCCATGTGGCTGTCCAATATAGTCTTCTTCATTTTGTCCTGTTTTCTGATCTGGGGTTCGATCCATGAAAAACGCATCCTGGATATGCATGTGCTCACCTGGAGATTGAAAAACATGAAGCTGAGCAAAAAGATTGCTCCTCCCGATGAGGTGGTACACTGATGCGCCGCTTGATGGACAGATACATCTTGCGTGAATTTCTGCGCACCTATGTGATCATCTTTCTCAGCTTTGCCGCGGTCTTTGTCGTGATCGATGTCGTGGACAATCTGCCCAAACTACTGCGGGCAGGAGCCACAATTGATCTTGCCTTCCTGTATTTCCTCTTGCGTCTGCCTTATTTGATAGTACTTACTTCGCCCGTAACGGTGCTGCTCACAGGCCTGTTTATGATGAACAATTTGGCCAAGCACAATGAATCTGTGGCCATCCGGGCTGCAGGCGTGAGTATTAAGCGGGCTATGCTGCCTCTTTTTGCCTTGGGACTCATCATCTCGCTGGCAGTGGCAATAATGGGAGAATATCTCTTGCCTTATGCAGAATCTGAGCGCAGTGTCCTCTATAATGTCAGAATCAAGGGTGAGCAGCCCGATGATCAGATGCTCAAAGCCCGTATCAATTACCGGGGCAAAGACAATGATTTCTATTATTTCGGCTTCTTTGATGGCTACAAAAACACCCTCCGCATCATTGATCTTACCAAAATCGATTTTGAGACTGGAGAAATCACCGAAAGGCTTACTGCCAGTAGCGCAAGCTGGAATGGCACAGAGTGGGAATTGGAAGAGTGCGATCTGCGCAGATTCAGTGGTGGCAGGCAGGTTTTTGCCAAATATTATCCCAAGACCAGTATCCCCGTTCTGGATGTGGAGCCTCAGGATTTCATCCGCATCACCAAAAAGACCCTTGCGCTTAATTTCATGGAACTCAGGGATTACATCAAGCGCTTAGAGCGTTTGGGAGATGATACCAACCGGGAAATCGTAGATCTGCATATGAAGATTTCCTTCCCGCTCACGAACTTGATCGTGATCTTCTTTTTCATCCCGATCGCCACCTCAAATGTGCGTAGCAAGGGCCGGGGCTGGGTCTTTATGCTGGGCTTGGTGGTCTGTTTTACCTATCTCATCGTGGTGCAAATCAGTCAAAGCCTGGGTTACAACGGCATTATCCCGCCCATCTGGGCTGCTTGGGCACCCAATCTGGCTTTTACTCTCATCGGTTTGCTCTTCCTCAAAAAAGCGGAAGTATAAAGTATGCTGACCCACGATAAACTGCGCCTGGCCGCTGCCTTTTTAAAGGGTCAACGGCTCATAAACGTCATCGGATCAACTCTGGATTATCGCTTGTCTCTCCTTTCTAAAAAGGTGATCCTTAAGCACTATCCACCCGCTGTTATGCTCGAACCCACCAATATCTGCAACCTCAAGTGTCCCCTCTGCCCCAGCGGCAATGGCACCCTCACACGAGAGCGGGGGATGATGAGCCTGCAAAACTTCAAGAATACTGTGGATCAGATTCATCAAAAGATCGGTATGCTGATCCTGTGGAATCAGGGCGAGCCCTATCTGAATCCGGAATTTAACCGGATGGTGGCCTATGCTGCCCAAAAGAAGCTGTATACCATGACTTCCACCAATGCCAGCCTGCCCCTGGATCACGAAGCTATCATCCGCAGCGGTTTGGATAAGATTATTATTTCCATGGACGGCATCTCGGAAGAAACCTATAATAGCTATCGTATCAATGGCAACTATGCTCTGGTTTTGGATAATATGCGGGAACTGATCAAGGCTAAGAAACGTCTGAACAGCAAAACCCCTTATATAGTCTGGCAATTTATCGTGATGCGGCAAAACGAACATGAGATTCCGGCTGTGCGCATTCAGGCCAAAAAGCTGG
>CAXZAB010000293.1:0-2707 GCA_964293715.1 uncultured bacterium
GTCGAGCCTGGCATCATGAAGAGGAAAATTATCACAATGGAGACAAAATGGGAATAAAACACATGATCTTACTCGCAATTGCCTTGTTTATGGTTGTTGGCATTGCTTATGCACAACCAATTTATGGCGTCAAGGCCGGATTGAACTATGCGAATATAGACGAAAGTAACTTGGATTCCAAGCTGGCTTTCCATGCCGGTGGCTTTATGCAATACACGGTTGATCAATTCTATCTTGTTCAGCTTGAGCTACTTTACAGCAGGAAGGAAGCTGAGAAAACAATTGACTACACTTACGATTATCTGGATTTGTCCCTGCAGGCGAGATACAGCTACACTATGGAGTCAGTGAAAATCCAACCCTATATTGGTGGGGAAGCCGGATATCTCTTGGCTGCGAACATGGAGTATGATGGCAATGAATTTGATCTCAAAGATAAGGCCAATTCAGTAGTCTGGGGCTTAGTTTTTGGTTCCGACTTTGTGCTGGCAGAACATTTTATCCTGGGAGCCCGTTACGATCTGGGCCTCACCAATATCATGAAAGATGTAGATGATGAAAACGTTGAAGGCAAATTCCGCACCTGGATGTTTAGCCTGGGCTACCAATTCTAAAAGCTCTGGCTTGATGGTTTATGTCCGCAGGTTGTTTGCAGCCTGCGGTTTTCCTTAAGGTGGATCGGTTTGGCGGGGAATATGGTGAACGAGGTGTAGGCGGAACGGGAGTCCGCCACTACGATAAAACCTTAAAACCATAAAACGCTAAAACTTCGATTGACAAATCTCCCTTACCCCAAGAGCTTGATCCTATGAATGAGATTATTCGCAAACCTACCCGCGTTATGCACTTGGGTGGAATCAAAATTGGCGGCGATGCCCCCATTTCCATCCAAAGCATGCTGAATGTAAAGACCAGCGATCTGCCCCGGGCTACCCGGCAGATCCGGCAGCTTGTTTCTGCAGGCTGTGAGATTATCCGCTTTTCTGTGATGGATCTCGATGATGTCAAAGCAATTAAGCTTTTAAAGGAAGCCACCGATGTCCCTTTGGTGGCAGACATTCATTTTGATCATAAACTGGCCATCGCAGCCATCGAACAGGGCATTGATGGCCTGAGGATCAACCCCGGCAATATCGGCTCCAAAGAAGGTGTGCAAAGCCTGGTCTCTGCTGCCAAAGAACGCATGATCCCCATCCGCATCGGAGTCAATAGCGGCTCGTTGCCCAAGGATCTTTTAGCCAAATACGGACACGGGCAACAGGCCATAGTGGAAGCTGCGCTCTCCCATGTCAAAATCCTGGAAGACCTTGGCTATTATGAGATCAAGATTTCGGTCAAAGCTTCCAATGTTCCCCTCATGCTTGCCTGCAATAGAGAGCTTTCCCGCCGCTGTCAATATCCCCTGCATTTAGGGGTAACCGAGGCCGGCACTTTGCTCTCGGGCAGCATCAAAAGTGCCATCGGTCTGGGCATCCTCCTGGAAGAAGGCATCGGCGATACCATCCGGGTCTCGCTTACCGATGATCCCGTGAAGGAAGTCTATGTAGCCCGCCAGATTTTGGTGGATCTGGGTCTCAGAAAGGGGCTGAACATAGTGTCTTGCCCTACTTGCGGACGCACCCGCATCGATCTCATCTCTTTAGCAAAACAGGTGGAAGAGGCCTTGCAGGAATTTGCCGAAAAGGAACTTACCATCGCCGTGATGGGTTGCGCTGTGAATGGTCCCGGTGAAGCCAGAGAAGCAGATTTTGGTATCGCTGGCGGCAACAAAGAAGGCCTGCTCTTTGCCAAGGGCGAGATCATCGCCAAGCTTCCGGAAGCAGAGCTCCTCCCCGCCCTCATCAAGCTGATCCGCGAAGCCTAAAGTATATGCTGCTCAAGATATTCTTCACTTTTCTTAAAATAGGAGCTTTCACCATCGGTGGCGGTTATGCCATGATCCCGATGATCAAGCGCGAGGTCTGTGACCGCAATGGCTGGATCAGTGAAGAGGAATTTTTGGACGGCATTGCTGCCGCCCAGACCTGTCCCGGCCCCATCGCCGTGAATATCAGCATCTATGCCGGCTACCATGTGCGGGGCAAGATTGGTATGTTGGTAGCGGTTTTGGGCACGATCCTGCCCTCCACGATTTCGATTTTGGCCATCGCCATGCTCTTCCAGCGCTATGCAGAGCAAGAGCTGGTGCACAAAGCCTTCACAGCGCTCAAACCTGCCGTGGTCGCCCTCATCGCCGTCCCCTTGATCAACATGGCGCAAAAGAGCGGAATGACTTTGAGAAACGCCTGGTTCCCGCTGACCATTGCCATCTTAGTGGGGCTGCTCCATGTCTCTCCCGTCTATCTCATCCTCATTACCATCCTCTACGCCATCTGGGAAGCGCGCAAAAAATGATCTATCTTAATATGATCATCACCTTTTTTAAGATCGGCCTCTTCAGCTTTGGGGGCGGCTATGCCATTTTGGCCATGATCCAACAGGAAGTGGTGCTTAAAAACGCCTGGATCACCGAAGCTGAATTTGTGGAGATTGTCGCCATTTCACAGATGACTCCCGGACCGATAGCGATCAATGCTGCGACCTTCATCGGTTATAAAAGAGCCGGCATTGGGGGCTCTCTGCTTTGCACCTTTGGCGTGATTTTGCCATCTCTTTTGATCATGTTTGCCATTACGGTGAGCTACCTGAAACTGAAGAAATTGCCCTG
>CAXZAB010000294.1:0-2687 GCA_964293715.1 uncultured bacterium
TATTTACACGATGTTTGATCGCAGCAACCACTCTTTTGTGATCGAATGGTACAATCTGAAGAATGGCTATAATGGCAGCTCACCGGAGACTTTCCAGGTGATCCTCTATGATCAGGCCACCTACAATACCAGTCTGGGCGATGGTCCCATCAAGTTCCAATATCATACCTTTAACAACGTCAATATGCAATCCGGAAGAAGGCATGGGAATTATAGCTCTATTGGCATCGAAGACCATACCGGCAGAAGAGGTCTGGAATATTCTTTCAATAACCTCTATCCCACAGCCGCAGCCCCGCTTTCAAATGGTAAAGCGCTTTATATCACCAATGTCCCCACCTATCATGAATCGTCCAATCTCTTGATCGCCGCTACTTATCTGGCTGATGCCAATAATGTGGTGGAGCCCGGAGAAAGCGTGAGTCTGGGAGTGCTTCTGGAAAATTCCGGCAACCTTCTGGCCGATAATATCGCAGCTACTCTTAGCAGCACCAGTGAGTACGTGAACATCGTGAATGCAGAATCTGAGTATTACCCTCTGGAGGCTGGAGATACCGGTGTGAACCGCAGACCCTTCACCTTCACGGTGAGCCAGGATTGCCCGGCCGGTCATGTTATCCCGTTTGCCTTGCGTGTAGTGGCGGGTGAAGATATCTGGAATCGTTCCTTTAGCATCCAGGTAGATTCCTCTCAGCTGCATTATCACTCTTTCTTAATCTCGGATTCTGAGGGCAATTTCGATGGCGTGATCGATCCCCATGAGACCGTGAAACTCATCATCAATCTGCGCAATGCCAGTGTCGTGGATGCCCGCAATGTAAGCGTTACCCTGGACACTTCTGTGGCCAATCTCAGCATTGCCGATCCCGAAAAGACCGTGCCTCTGATCGCTGGAAACCAGATCATGCAGATTGTCTTTGAGCTTGATTTTGCAGGTGTCACAAGTGATGCCGGCTATCTGCCTGTGCATTTTACCGCCACTCCTCTCAGCGGAGAAGCGGTAGACGTAACCTTGCATATTCCTTACAATCTGCCCAACGTGGAGTACGATTTTGAGCTGAATAACGGCCAATTTGTCTCCGAAAGCGGTTGGGTCTGGGGAGAGCCTGCAAGCGTGGACGCCCATAGCGGCAGCAAAGTCTGGGCTACCAGTCTCAGCGGCGAATATCCCATCAACGTGACCTATCATCTGTACACCCCACGTTACGTTTTGGGCAGTGGCAGCGAACTGAGCTTCATGCAGAACTACTCCGTAGAGCAGAATTTCGATGGCATCAACGTATCAATCTCCACAAATAATGGCAATAACTGGACTATGATTTCTCCCAATGGAGGCTACAACGGCTCTGCCATCGCCGGTCTCAACTCCGAAAACGGCTGGACCGGAGATAGCTCAGGCTGGGTGAATGCCACCTTTGATCTGGCTCAATATGCCGATCAGGAAGTGATGTTCCGTTTCCGTCTGGGTTCAAACGGTTCCATTACAGGCCCCGGTTGGTTTATCGATGATTTCGAGCTTAGCGACGTCAATCTCAAGACTGGATTTGCCCAGGGTCAGGTGAGCCTGACTTCCACCTTCGATCCCAGTCTCGTGACGGTGATGTCTGCGACGCGTTTTGCCACCAATCCGGACAGCGCCGGGAATTACAGATTGTATCTGGGCAATGGCACCCATTCCGTTACCGCCAGCCTGGCCAATCATCAGAATTCCACTCAGAACAACATTCCCATCAATGTAAACACGCCGGTCTTCCAGGCAGATTTCACCCTTATTGATTTGCCCGCCGTAGAGAGCTTCAGCTTCTTTGAAGACGACGCTACCGGTAATGTGAATCTCATCTGGGCTCCGTCTTCCCAGGCCATGTTTACTGCTTCAGCTTACAGAATATATCGTAAGTTCGACAGCGGCCCCTTCAAAATGATTCTGGAAACCGAAGACGAATCCTATACCGAAATTCGGGAATTGGATGGATATTACGGATACTACGTCACTGCTGTCTATATGGGCGTAGAAGGCGCTCCTACAAGAATAGTGAATGTTTCCCTGCCTTATGTGGGTAATCAAGACGCTCAGATTCCCGGGCTTCAGACCGCTCTGGGTAAGAACTATCCTAATCCTTTCAATCCCACCACCACCATCTCCTTTACCCTGGCTCAGTATGGTCCTGTAAATCTCAAGATTTACAACGCCAAAGGCCAGCTGGTGCGTCAATTGGCTAATTCTGAATATGCAGCCGGGCAGCATTACCTGCTGTGGGATGGACGCGATACCATGGGACGTCCGGTCTCTTCAGGCTTATATTTCTACCGCCTGCAGGCCAAGGACTTTAGCCAGTCTCACAAAATGATTCTAATGAAGTAATACAGGCCATAAATCTGAAATCCCCGGGGCCGAAAATGCTCCGGGGATTTTTGGTTTGCCCAGAATGCTTTCTGTGCCGATAGATAATAAAGAAGGCTTGCCCTCTCATTGGCAGCAAATAAGATATTTTATTAAAGCGTTAGCGTTGGCTATATCGTTGCTTGATGCTGGACTGCGCAATTAATGGGTGTTTATTAATGATATTAGGAACAGGACTTGCATTAAAATATAGCAACAAAACCCAGTTGAGGATAACAATGAAGAAATTAGCAATGCTGATCCTGGTGAGCTTGTTTTGTGGGCTCGTTTTTGCTGCGGGAGTTCC
>CAXZAB010000295.1:0-2678 GCA_964293715.1 uncultured bacterium
AACCTTCTTCTTCGATTCTTCTGGAGCCAAATACCAGGTTTTCGTACTCTTTGATGAAGCTATTGACTACGATATTGTGTCCCAAAAGCGTGCTGTTCTTTGAGATCACCGCATTTTCGAGATAGCAATTGGGTCCCAGAACCACATCGCTACCCAAGGTGGTATTACCTTTCAGCACGCAGCCCTGGCCTATTTCCACATCTTCCGCTATTTCCACATCATCAGCGATGTAGATAGTGGCGGGATTGTGCATCATGACCCCATTATTGAGCCATTTTTTGCGAATCTTGTCAACATAGATGTCTTCCAATTCGGCCAGCTGTTCCTGGGAGTTTACTCCGGATACTTCCATCAGATCTTCCAGAATCACGTTTTCCACTTTCTCACCCTCTTTATACAGGATGGATAGGGTATCGGTAAGATAGTATTCTTTTTGTTCGTTGTCGTCTGTAGTCTGGGCCAAGGCCTTAAAAAGCTTATCGGCTTGATAGCAGTAGATTCCGGTATTCCATTCCTGAATTTCGCGCTGCTGCGGGCTGGCGTCGTTATATTCCACGATGCCCATGATCTGGCCTTTTTCATCCCGCAGCATCCGGCCATACCTTCCGGCATCTTCCAAAATACCGGTGAGGACTGTAACTGCCGCACCCGAACTCTGATGTTTGGCATAGAGTTTGCGCACGGTTTCGCTGGAGAGCAGAGGCACATCTCCGCACAGGATGAGGATGTCTCCGGTAAAATCTTTGAGAGCCGGGGCTGCCATTTGCACAGCATGCCCTGTGCCCAGTTGCTCAGTTTGTTCTACAAAGGTGAGTCTTTCATTATATTTCAGAATGCCGATCACGGTGTCTTTTTTCCAACCCACCACCACGGCTATCTTGGCGCAATTGAGTTCCAAGGCGGTATCCACCACACGTTGGATCATTGCTTTATCCGCCAGCGGGTATGTTACTTTGGCGCGCTCTGATTTCATGCGGGTGCCTTTTCCGGCTGCCAGCACTATCGCTGCAAGTGGCTTCATGTCTTTCCTCCGGCGAGCTTCAGCTCTTGCCTTAGCTCAGATATTGTTTTATTTAGTTTAGGATGTACCGCTTCTGGCGCGATTTCGCAAAGGAGCTCCAAGATGAAGGCTCGCTTGTGCATATCGTAATGCGGCACAGTCAGATTTTCCGTCTCAATGACCATATTCTGGATCAAAAGTATGTCTATATCAATAATGCGCGGTCCCCATTTTTGCCCGCGTACACGTCCCATCTGAGTTTCGATATTCAACAGGGCAGTCAGCATGGCCGGGGGCTCCAGCGTGCTTTCGAGTTTCAGTACCTGATTATAAAAATCAGCTTGATCGGTCTTGCCATAGGGCTTGGTGCGCTTCAGGCTGGATTTGTCCAGAACATTGAGCTCCGGAAGCGCGCTAATGTTTTGCAGGGCCAGCTTTAGCTGCCTGACAGGATCATTCATGTTTGACCCCAATTGCAGGTAATAGATCAGTTTCGGCGCCTGCATATCTCTACTTCCACACCCTTCAGACTGCCCTGTATGGGCACGGAAGGCTTTTGGATGCATATCTTTAGCTTTGTAATCAAGGCAAAATCCTCAATAAGTTTATCGGCAATGGTATTGGCGCAGTTTTCCAGGAGCCGGAATTGCTTACTTTCCATGATCTCACGGATATCGTCATACACCTTGGTATAATCTATGGTATCTTCCAAACTGCGGATTTCGCCGTCCAGCGCATCATCCGTAAACAGGGTGGCGGAGACCACGAAACGCTGTCCCAAGGTGCGCTCTTCAGGATGAACTCCATGAAACCCATAGAAGACCATCTCATTTAAACTTATCTTCACAATTTCCTCTCAATCTCAATTTTGAATCTTTGATCCCACCGTTTATCAAAGCATCGGACAATGAAAAAACTAAGCGCCATCGCCAAAAAAGCAAGGATTATGCTTGGTAATTCCGCCAGAAACTGGCTTGCCAGCAAAAAACCCAGGATCAGAAAGAGCACGGGCACGCCAAAGATCAAGAGACTGGCCAGCACCCTGCCTTCAGAGGATATCCAGAGCTCCACCTCATCCCCCGCCTGCAAGTGCAGATCCGTCTGGATCTGAAACACAGCGGGAGTATTTTTGGAGAAGCAAATGCCATGCAGGCCACAGCTTTGGCAGCCTTCACCGCGCACCAGCTCCACAGTGGCGATACCATCTGCAAAAGCGGTCACGAGTCCTTTATCTTGTATTTCTTCGTCAGACATATTTATTCCCTTAATTTCTGTAGGATACCTGTAGTGGAGAGCCCTTCCACAAATTTTAAAGACAGCACTTCGCCGCCTCTTGCTAAGACGAGATCAGAGCCTATGATCTCGCTGGGCTGCCAGTCTCCACCTTTCACCAAAATGTCCGGCTGCACCAGCTTGATCAGATTATAAGGCGTATCTTCTTCAAAAATAAGCACATAATCCACAGAACTGAGTGCTGCCAAAACAAGGGCCCGGTCTTGTTCATTATTGATAGGGCGGTTGTCACCTTTGAGACGCTTTACCGAAGCATCGCTGTTTAGTCCTAAGATCAGGACGTCTCCCAAGGCTTTAGCCTGAGCTAAATAAGTCACATGTCCCGCGTGGATGATGTCAAAACAGCCATTGGTAAAGACGATTTTCCGGGCAGACTCGTGCAGCT
>CAXZAB010000296.1:0-2678 GCA_964293715.1 uncultured bacterium
CCAGAGCATATTATAAGTCCCCGCATTTTTGGTGCGAGAATCCACCTGGCGAATCAGTGCACCTTCCAGGTTATAAATTCCCCGCTGCACATTAGATTTTTTGCTGAGCTCTACTATGATGGTGGTGCTGGGATTGAAAGGATTGGGGTAAACAGATTTGATGCCAGTTACCAAAGGAATCCCAGGGCTTGATTGCTGACCGTCACCACTTAAGGTAATGCTTACAGGCCCATGAAATTGGGAAGATCCATCAAATTCACGGCTTTCCAACCAATAGTACCACAAGCCTGTACCGACCTGATGATCAGTATAAACATAGCTCTGAAGTGTGGAAGTGTTAGTTGCAGGGAAAAGTGGACTTACACAGATCGCATTGGCTTGATCACCCACGCTATCCCGATAAATGTAAAATCCTATGAGATTGGTTTCGGACTGGGTAGCCCAGCTGATTTGCACGTTGTTTTGTCCTGTGGCGATCGCGGTAAAAGACGATAGTTCTACCGGCAGAGTGCACACGCTGATATCAAAGGTATTGGATATCCCGCAGCCAATAGCAGCATAAACACTACATAGTAAAGACAGTAGCATCAGTAAGAGAAAATATTTTCTCATTTTGTTCTCCTTTCTCACATGAACATAGGGCTCAAGTGAGCTATCATTCAATTATATACTTACATTGACGCCTGCTTTGCAGTCATCAGTCAATAAAAGCTTCGGTTCATTAGTTCAACCTGATTAAATAATATTGGACGCCGCTATACTGTCAAGAACAATTCGTTCTTTATTTGTGAGTATCTTCAGGAAACTGTTGATTATTTTCAACAGATCCCTGAGTTCCTCTTTGTATATCTATGCACCGCAGACCTGTAACGTCAAATCTGGCGTTTTTTTCATTGTGGAAAGGACAGACAAGTTCCCAATATAACAGATACACCAAAGCAATAGCTTCGTCTTATAATGAAATTGCACGCTGCCTTTGTTCAGATTCTCACCGGCTTAATCGTCCCCTGATTCAGTTTCAGAGCCGGCACACCATGAATCATCATAATGATCCCAATTTCCTTTTGGCACTCTGGACAGAGGGGCCGGCTAAAGGTTTCCACATTGCTCAGTCCCACATTGTCTTCGCTGAGGCGGGGAATCAGAATCTTGATCAGGCGGTCTTTCCCGGCCTTGAAATAACGAAAAAGCAGATAGCCGCACTTGCAGTACACATCAATGATCTTTCCGGCGCGCATGCTCAGCTTCCTTATTATTTAAACGGTTGGACGCAAGGGGGCTGACAAACGGGCCAGGGTCTCTGATTTACCCAGGATGGCTATAATGGTGGGAAGACCGGGGCCATGAGGCTCGCCGATCAAAGCCAGACGCAGAGGCATATAATAGTTCTTACCCTTGATTCCCAGCTCTTTGATTCCGGCTTTGGTGATAGCATCGATCGCCCCGGCATCTTCGGCCTGGACATTTGAAATCTGATCGTGATACCAGCTCAGGACCTTTTGGGAAATTTCACTGGCACATAGTGCAGTATCCTGAGCGCTTAAAGCGGCTGGTTCAAAGAACATTTTGGCATATTCTGCCAGCTCGGGCAATAGGGTACAGCGCTCTCTGGCTGCGCCAATGACCAAAAGATAGCGCTCATAATCCTCAGCCCAGTCTGCGGGAAACCACTGCCGGGCCCGGTCTGCTATCACAGACAAAGGCAAGGAGCGCATATATTGACCGTTCATCCAATCCAGCTTGGTGAGGTCAAAGATGGCTCCGGCTTTACTCACCCGCTCCAGAGTGAAAGCCTCGCAGAGCTCTTCCAAGGTGTAAAGCTCGCGATCATCGGCAGAATGCCAACCCAAGAGAGCCACAAAATTCAGCAAAGCCTCTTTGAGATAGCCCTTTTCGATGTAGCTTTCCACGGAGACGTCGTTCATCCTTTTGCTCAGCTTGGAGCGGTCTGTATTGAGGATCAAAGGGAGGTGCACCCATTTGGGGGGATCCCAGTCCAGGCATTCATAGAGCCAGATGTGTTTGGGTGTGGAAGAAAGCCATTCCTCGCCCCGGATCACGTGGGTGATCTTCATATAGTGATCATCCACAGTGGCGGCAAGATGGTAGGTGGGAAAGCCATCGGACTTGATCAAAACCTGATCGTCAGATTGTGAGCTTTCAATCTCCACGTGTCCGCGCACCTCATCATCAAAGGCAAAACGGTGGTCATCAGGCATTTTGAGACGGATTACGTAGGCGTCGTTCGCCTTTAGTTTTGCCGCTACTTCTTGGGGGGAAAGCTGCAAACACCGGCGATCGTATTTCACGAATTCACCCTTGGCCTGCTGTTCCTCGCGCATTTGTGATAAGGTCTCTGTGCTGCAAAAGCAGTAATAAGCGTGGCCTTTGTGCAGCAATTCGTCCGCATATTTGCGGTACAGCTCAAGGCGCTCGGATTGGATATAAGGGCCATAATCTCCCCCGGCCTGGGGGCTTTCATCAAAATCGATGCCGAGACTGTGTAAGGTGGAGACCAGGCTTTCGGCAGCACCCTCAACCTCGCGGTTTTGATCTGTATCTTCGATACGTAGAATACATTTCCCTTGGGTACTCAAGGCAAAAAGGTAATCGTAAAGAGCGGTTCTGAGGCCGCCAATATGCAAGTATCCGGTGGGACTGGGGGCAAATCTGACTCT
>CAXZAB010000297.1:0-2669 GCA_964293715.1 uncultured bacterium
CATGGCGATGCCGGCAACCCAAGGTTTTGTAAAAGGCATTGCCCGCACCGATACGGGCCCACTGGTAGGCATGCACACCATCGGCCCGCAAGCGGCAGAACTCATTGCCCAGGGCGCCATCATGATCTCAAATAATATGACAGCAGAATCCATCGAGGATATCGTTTTTGCGCACCCCACCCTTTCCGAAGCAATAATGGAATCCGTAGACGATCTGCGAGACCTCTCTATTCACAAAATCTAAACAGGAGGATAACCATGCAAATCACGATTACAGCACGCCACTTCGAACTCACCAAAGCAATCCGGGACTATGTGGAAACTTCTTGCCTTAAAATGAAGAAGTATTTTGATCAGATCATTACCATTCATGCTACGCTCGCTCTGGAAAACAACCGCAACATTTGTGAGCTATCCATGCATGCCGGCAAGTTCAGCCTGCAAGCCCAAGCTGAAGAGATGGATATGTATCTGGCCATCGACACTGCCCTGGACAGGCTGGAAACTCAGATCAAGAAGCTCAAAGACCGGGTGACAGACCATCAGAAGCGCGCCCTGAAAGATCATCAATTCAGCGATTTCTCCCGGGCCTCCGATTTCACAGTAAACCCGGCTGACGGTGAACGCTCAACCTTCACAACTAAACGCGTGGTGACCGAACCTTTGGACATCCACGATGCCATAGAGAAAATGGGTGAAGTAAAAGAAGATTTCTTCATCTTCAGAAACATTGAAACAGATAGGATCAACGTATTAGTAAAGAAAGACAACGAGAATTTCAAGCTCTTTGAGCCCTAAACAATGTTATCGGGTAGCCGGCGGGGAAGTTCCTGCCGGCTGCCAAAATAGGCCTTTTATCCTCTGCTCATTGTAGGAGAGGACAAGGGGCAAAAAGGAAAATATGAAAGAAATTACCGTTCGAGACTTCTTTGATGCCAAAAAGAAAGACCTCGCCTTATCGCTGGTAACCGAGCCGGACACGCTTTCCAAAAAGATCAATTCTCCACACGTGAACAGGCCGGGGCTGGCTTTGGCGGGCTATTTGGAAGTATTTTCGGCGGAGCGGATACAGGTCTTTGGCGAGACGGAGATCCGCTATCTGCAATCCCTTACAGAGGACGCCTTGGTGGCGCGGATGCGGGATATGCTGCAAACGGACATCCCCTGCATCATCATCTCAAAGGGACTCACCCTGCCGCCGGTGATCGAATATCTGGCCAATGATCTGAATATCGCGATGCTTTCCAGCCGGCTTTCCACCATCAATCTCATCCAGCATCTCACCCGCTATATGCAGGATATTTTTGCTTTGGAGAAGACCATCCACGCCACCTTGGTGGATGTCTTTGGGCAGGGAATCCTGATTACCGGCAAAAGCGGGATCGGCAAAAGTGAATGCGCTTTGGATCTGGTGCACCGGGGACACTCTCTGGTGGGCGATGATCTCATCACTCTGCGCTATCTGGACGATAAACTGATCGGCAAACCCGCGCGTGATTTTGGACACTTTATGGAGATCAGGGGCGTAGGTTTTATCAATGTGGAACGTATGTTTGGCATCGAACGCACCCGCCGTCAAAAAACCATCGACATGCAGATGGAACTCATGCCCTGGCAAGAGAATATGGATTACGAGCGCATCGGACTGACTAATACTTACGCCGAACATCTGGGAGTGAAGATACCCATTATCTACCTGCCGGTTTCACCCGGAAAAAGCGTCTCCGTGATCGTGGAAGTAGCGGCGATGAATATGATCCTCAAAAATGTAGGCTATGATGCCGCGGAAGACTTTAACCGTAAAATTCACGAAGAAATTCGTAAAAAAACTATGCAAAAGAAGATAGAAGATGATGCGCAAGACAGTGAAAGTAGCGAATAAGATGGGGCTGCATGCCCGCCCTTCAGCACTTTTGGTGCGGGCAGCAACCAAGTATCGCTCCGAGTTTCATATCAAAAAAGATGATATGACCATCAATGGCAAGAGCATTATGGGCGTGATGATGCTGGCTGCCGAGTGTGGCAGTACGCTTGAATTGATCGCGGATGGAGTGGATGAAGAGTATCTCATCGAAGAGATTTCTGAGATGATCACAAAGGGTTTTGGAGAATAAGATGAAGACTTTGAGGGGCACAGGAATCGCCAAGGGACTTGCCTTTGGCAGGGCTACCTACATCAAAAGCGTCAAACGCGAGATTCCTGAGCACAGCATTGCCCAAGAGCAGAGCGAGGCCGAGCTCGCAGCCTTTCATGAGGCCATAGAAAAAAGCCATCAAGAGCTGCAGGAATATCTGAAAGCAGAAGGGGTGAGCGAAAGCGAAAGGGAAATCCTCAGCACTCATTTGGAGATTATCGACGATCCGGAATTGAAAGAGCAGATCACCTTCGCCATCACGCAAGACTTGCAGAATGTGGCGCAGGCCATAGATTCGGTTTTTGAAAAGACCATTACCTTTTTCCAGGGTATGGCAGACGAGATGTTTTCCCAACGCTCCATAGATTTTGAAGACGTGAAGAGACGGCTCTTGCACAAGCTTCTTAAAACGCAGGATGATCCCTTTGCCAAGCTGGATAGAGAAAGCATTCCCATCTTCGCCGAGATCAGCCCCAGCGAGATTTCCCTGCTCAGCCGGCAAAAAGTGGGCGCCTATCTGTGCACCGGCATCAA
>CAXZAB010000298.1:0-2663 GCA_964293715.1 uncultured bacterium
AGGCAAATGGCAAGACCCTAAAAAACAAGGTCATTAAACTGAAATAGTTAAAACCATCATTGATATCTTACTTTGGGGCGTTATGCCCAAGGAGCTTATATTTGGGCGTTCGGCCCAAGGTCCCTACATCGGCACATTTATGAAAGCGGGAAAAGCTATAATCAGGCCTAAATTGCAGATTTTACTTGCCACGATATGCCGGATTGGAGAACTTGGAATCAAAGACTTGTAATTGGAGGTAAACCATGCAAGGATTAAAACGTATCGGATTCTACCTATTGATAAACTTCTTGGTAGTTATGATGCTATCGGTGATACTCACCTTTATTCCGATGCCCAGAAATCAGGCTTTTTCGCTGTTGATTTTCTGTGCAATATTCGGTTTTGCGGGTTCCTTGATCTCGCTGGCTCTCAGTAAATTTATGGCCAAAAAGGCCTATAAAATACAGCTTATTAATGCCAATACTCCAGATACCCGGGCTCGCTTTTTGTATGATACAATAGCGCAGATGGCAAAACATGAGGGGATCGCTACTCCGGAGGTGGGGATCTACCCTGCTCAAGATGTAAACGCTTTTGCCACGGGCGCTTCCAAGAACAAATCTCTGATGGCGTTTTCCAGCGGACTTTTGGATAGGCTCTCTGACGATGAAATAGCGGCTGTAGCCGGACACGAAATGACGCATATCACCCAAGGCGATATGGTTTCCATGACTTTGGTGATGGGCCTCGTAAATACCTTTGTGATGTTTGCCGCACGGGTCGTGGCTTCAGGGCTGGATATGCTCATGCGGGGCGACAACAATCGTGGCGGCTTGGGTTATATGGGCTACCATCTGGTGGTGATGGTGCTGCAAAACGTGCTGATGCTGCTGGCTATGATTCCGGTGTCCTATTACTCCCGCTATCGTGAATACAGAGCAGATCATGGCGCCGCGAAATTAACCGGAGCGGGAAGCATGATCGCGGCCTTACAGAAAATTGAACAGTATTACAAGGCGGACACCAAACAGGATAGCTTTGCCCTGGCCAAAATCAACAGTAAGAGCAAAGCCTCTATTTTTGCCACTCATCCCAGAATTTCAGACAGGATTGAGCGGCTGAGGAAGATATAATGATAGAAAAACTTACCATCGAAAAAATCGCTATGGGCGGAAACGGACTGGGCTTTCATGAAGGCCGGGCCATCTTTGTTCCCTCTACGGCGATAGGTGATGTAGTAACAGTAAAAATCACGTTGGGGAAAAAAGATCATGCTTTTGCCCGGGTAACAGAATATCATATTAGGGGAGAGGGCGTAGTAGAGCCCGGCTGTGAGGCTTTTACGGGCCCGGAACCCTGTGGAGGTTGTGACTGGCTTATGCTGGATTATCCCACTCAACTGAGCTACAAAGAGCATCTAATCCGGGAGCTTTTTCAGGATTATGAGGCTCTGATCTCAGATTGCACGCCTTCGAAAAGCCAATATCATTATCGCAACAAAGTTTATATGCCCGTGGGCGAAGGGCTGAGCTATGGCATATTTGCGCGCTATTCGCACCAGATCGTTCCCCACCAGGCTTGCCGCAATCATCCGCCTGTCTTTGATGAAATAGCCACTGTTCTGATGGAGCTGTGTAAAAAAGCCAAAGTGGAGCCTTACGATGAAACAAGCAATAGCGGCACTTTGCGTCACATCGGTCTGCGCTCAAATCATGATGCCAGTGAAATTCTGCTGATCCTGGTTTGCCGCTCCGGACGCCTGCCTTTTTCCAAAACCATCGCAAATGGCATTACAAAGGCTTTCCCACAAATCGTGGGCATAGTACAAAACATCAACCGGGATAGGACCAACGTGATCCTGGGGGCCGAAGACAAGCTGCTCTTTGGGCGCGACTATCTTTTGGATAAGCTTTCCGGCCAGAGCTTCAGGATTCACTATCGCAGCTTCTGGCAGGTAAATCTTGGTACTATGGAAAAGATCATTGAAGCAATGCGAGCAGAGATGGAAAGACCTTACAAGGTGATCGATGCCTATTGCGGGATCGGCGCCATTGGCCTCAGCCTGGCCAATGGAATCTCAGAACTGGTGGGTATCGAGGAAGAGCCGATGGCAGTGAAAGATGCCATCGAAAACGCGGCTAAGAACGGGTTTGATAATGCACGATTTATCTGTGGAAAGTTTGAAGATACTCTAAATCAGCTCATCCCGGATTATCAGGCTGATGCTATTATTTTGGATCCACCACGGGCAGGAGTTCAGGAAAGTGCTTTAGTGGCAATCCGCGAAGCCGGAATTCCTAAAATCCTGTATCTGAGCTGCGCACCGATGAGTCTGGCGCGGGATCTGAAGATTCTGATGCAGGACGATCGCTACGAGCTTGAGTCTCTGAGCATCTTTGATATGTTCCCCAATACCTGGCACATCGAAAGCCTGGCTGTACTCGTATGCAAGCCTTAAGACCTGCATTCGTCCTTTTTGCTATAATCCTTTTGCTCTTGCTTACTACCTGCAAAACAGATGATTCGGATGCCTTGGCCCAAAGAGAGATCCGCGATATTCTCTATGATATTTCGCTGGATTTTAACCTGGGCAATGTCTATGGCATAATGGATTATGTGGATAATAACTATTTACACAAGGGGAAGATCACCTGGCATTTGAATGAAGAGATTTTGGATAG
>CAXZAB010000299.1:0-2651 GCA_964293715.1 uncultured bacterium
CTCACCAATTCTCTGGGTGTCTTTGTAGATAAATCCGGCGACGACCGCTATGAACGTAAGAATCCTCAAAGCTATGGCAGTGCTAATTTTGCCCGCAATACCGGGGGCATTGGACTCTTTCTGGATGCCGGAGGAAAGGATAGCTATCCTGAAGGCGATATGGAAAACGACAGCTCCTGGAATAATGGCAAATATGGCATGGGCCGGGATCTGGAGCTAAATGCCTTGCCTTTGCAGGAAGAAGCAGTGAAGGTCGAACAAGACCCGCCACCTGCTGCCGATGCTCCCATCAAAGAGATCTTTGCAGCTGCTTGCCAGTGGGAAGTGGGCTCCAGTATTGACAGAGTCCGCGCTGCCCGTCAGATTTTAAATGATCGCCCCCTGGAAGCTGCGCCCTATATCCTGGAGCATAAACTGGCCAATAATTCCGGCCTCGAATATCGGGCTTTGGAAGCTTTTACCAAAGCCAATTCAGACTTCAGCGATCTGCTTTTAGGCTATGCAGACGATGCTGATTCACTCAAAGCCAAGACCGCAATCTCGCTGTTGGCCGGAGAAAAAGACTTGCGCCTGCTGCCTTATCTTGAGCAGCATCTGGCCGCTGAAAGATACTTCGCCACCTGCATTTCGGTCTTGGGAAATCTCGATAATCCCCACAGTCTTCAGCTTTTACAAGCTCATCAAAATCAAGATAATGAACGCCTCCGCTTTCTCGTGGTTCGCGCCCTGAGCCTGCACAGCAGTGAGGCTGCTAAAACTGCGCTTGAGTCATTCCACGACGACGAATCCTTCCTGATTCAAGCCTTAATCCGCAATTTACCAAAGGATAAACTATGATTGAACAAAAACAAATCTTTGAAGACTATCTCACTCAGCAAAACCTGCCTGACATCCCACGTTTGATGGGACAATTTGAACACTATCACAAGCTTTTGGTGGCGCAAAATCGCGATGTGAACCTCGTCTCCCGCAAAATGCACCCGGATGACTATTGGATACAGCATTTCCTTGACAGCTTGATGGCAATAGAATGTGTTGACTTCATAGACAAAACCGTGTTGGACTTCGGTACAGGCGGCGGTCTGCCTGGCATTCCCATCAAGTTGGTGGTTCCGGAATGCGAAATGGTGCTACTGGATAGCATCAATAAAAAGGCCAAGGCACTGACGGAGATGGTGATAGCACTGTCTTTGGCAAAAACCGGTGTGGAGTGTTCACGGCTGGAGGATTATGCCTTCATGCCCAGGCGTCCGAGTTTTGATTTGATCCTATGCAGGGCTGTGCCTTTGCAGGAGCGGTACTACTCACCCATCCGCAGGCTTTTGAAGCCCTCCGGACACTTGGTGATGTACAAGTCCCGCACGATGGACGATTTGAAGGGAATCCGCTATGAGGAGATTCTTGAGCGCCAAGATGATATTTTGGGACAGCGTCGGCTGATCAAAATAGCACAGCGCGATCTGATGAGACGATAAGTATAAGGACTGTGAAAGATAGAATATGGCAAAAATAATAACGATTGTAAACCAAAAAGGTGGAGTGGGTAAAACCACTACCACAGTAAACCTGGCGGCTGCTTTGGCTGTCTTGGAGAAACGCACCTTGCTGATAGATTTTGACCCTCAGGGCAATGCTACCAGCGGAGTGGGGATCAATAAAGACAAGGTAGAATTTCAGGTTTACGACGCTCTGATCGGCCGGGTTCCGCTTGCAGATTGCATTCTGCCCACAGATACAGAGAATCTGTATTGTGTGCCGGGAAACATCGATCTCACCGGTGCGGAAATCGAACTTGTGCATGAGTTTGCGCGGGAACACAAGCTCAAGGAAGCCTTGCAAAGCCTCCCCGATGAATGGGATTATATCTTGATAGATTGCCCGCCTTCTTTGGGACTTTTGACCGTGAATGCAATGACCGCTTCCACCGATGTGATCGTGCCTATCCAGTGCGAATACTACGCTCTGGAAGGGGTAAGCCAATTGCTTACCACCATCCGCCTGATTCAGAAAAACTTGAATCCTGGTCTGAATATCTTGGGCATCTTGCTCACAATGTTCGACAAACGGGTGAATCTCTCTATGCAGGTGGCCAAAGAGGTGCACCGCTATTTCAAGGAGAAGGTCTTTCGCAGCGTGATCCCCCGAAATATCAAGCTCACCGAAGCCCCCAGTTTTGGCAAACCCATCTTTTTGTACGACGTGCGCTCGGTGGGTGCCATGAGTTATCTGAATCTGGCCAATGAAGTGATTGAGCGTTACAAATAAAGAGGATATGAGATGAAAGAACATCTTGGCCGTGGACTTTCTGCCCTGATTCCGGGTGCGGAAAAAGACGATGACATCAAAACCGGAATGGGTACTCTGCCTATCGAAAGGATCAAGCCAAACCGCTATCAACCGCGGCAGAAATTTGATCCGGACCGTCTTAAAGAACTTGCGCAATCTATCCTGGAAAATGGCATCATCCAGCCTTTGATCGTTACCAAAAACGCCGGCAGCGACTATGAGCTTATTGCTGGAGAACGCAGGCTGGAAGCTGCCAAACTCGCCGGATTAAGAGTCGTGCCAGTGGTGATCCGCTCTGTCTCCAAAAGAGAACAACTGCAGCTGGCGATCGTGGAAAACGTCCAGCGCGAAGACCTCGGACCCAT
>CAXZAB010000300.1:0-2650 GCA_964293715.1 uncultured bacterium
CTGCATCAGCTAATCCGGGCTCATCAAAGCAGTGGAGAATCAGCCGCAGCCAAGATTGTGTCTGCTGTACCCGAACTATCTGCAACCGCCAGGCAGCTTGCCTTTTTGCTCTATACCTTATGTGAACGCAAGGCTTGGGCAGAAGATGCCAGAGCTTATAACGATATCGTAACTGCCTGGCTTTCCATCGAAAAGCAAGCTGTGAAGAGTGAAGCCCAAGATGAGCAAAGCGAAGTAGAGTTTTAGATGACAAAGAAGCAAGCATTGGATTTGATCGCCAAAGTGATCCCTCAGGTGAAAGCTATTACAGGCAAAGAACCGGAGTTTAGCACTGATGAGGATTGCCTGATAATCACTATGTACCGAAATGAAACGACAATTGCACCTACAAATGACCCTGTAAATGACCCTGTAAATGACCCTGTAAATGACCCTGTAAATGACCCTGTAAAACTGACAGATACTCAGCAAAAGATCATTGATAACATAATGGACAATCCCTCAATATCTTATGATATCTTGGCTGATATCTTACACATAAGCAAAACTACAGTAAAGCGAAGTATTCAGATTCTTAAGAAGGCTGGAATTATTAGCCGCATCGGTTCAGACAAAACCGGCTATTGGCAAATTAACGAGACAAAACGAGGATAAAAACATGGCTATAAAAGCATGGCGAGACATCGCAGTACCGCATCAGGACGTACTAAAAGGTACCTTCAAGCAATCTGAATTTGCGGCAGATCTTTCCAGGGTACACACTGGTGATGCCAGTGAAGAGTATCAAAACCCAGTGATGTTCTTTCAGAGAACCTTTATCACCGAGGGCATGAGATTGCTATTTGACTCTGTAATTCAGCGTTTGAGTGGCAAAGGAGGCGACCCTGTAATCCAATTGCAGACAGCTTTTGGCGGTGGCAAGACACATACCATGCTGGCGGTTTATCACCTTGCCAAAGGCGAGGCAGCTTTGTCTGATTTGCAAGGCATTCCACCCATTATCGATAGAGCAGGGATCACATCTTTGCCCCCAGCCAAGGTGGCAGTGATAGACGGCAATCAGCTTTCTCCGGGAAGCCCGAGATTGAGGGATGGAATTACCATCCATACCCTTTGGGGGGAACTCGCCTGGCAACTGGGTGGGGCAAATGGCTATGAGCAGGTGAAACAAGCTGATCTCAGCGGAACCTCACCCGGCAAGGAAGTGCTGATCCCACTGCTGAAGCAATACGCACCCTGCGTGATTCTGGTGGATGAATTGGTGGCTTATATCCGTCAATTTGAGCCTGGTAAGAGCTATACTGGCGGCAGCTATGACTCTAATATCTCCTTTATCCAAGCTCTGACAGAAGCTTTGAAGGCGGTGCCGGGTGCCATAATGCTGGCCTCGCTTCCGGAATCGGATAAAGAGGCGGGCAGCCAGATCGGGATCAATGTGCTGCATTCTCTGGAGCATTTCTTTGGGAGAATTCAGGCCTTGTGGAAACCTGTGGCTACAGAAGAAGCCTTTGAAATAGTGCGCCGCAGGCTATTCGCCAATATCACCGATCAAAAATCGCTGGAAGAGACCTGCCGGGCCTATGCGGACTTCTATATTGCTAACAAGGATGACTTTCCCAATGAGACCCAGGAGGCGCATTACTATGAGCGCTTGAAACAGGCCTATCCCATCCATCCTGAAATCTTTGACCGTTTGTATGAAGATTGGTCGAGCCTGGATAACTTCCAAAGGACGCGCGGTGTGCTCAAACTGATGGCAAAGATCATTCATAAGCTCTGGATAGACGATAACAAAGACCCGCTGATCACGCCAGGCAATCTGCCTTTATACGATGCTGATGTCCGCCATGAAGTTATCTACTATCTGCCTCAGGGTTGGGACCCTGTCCTGGAGAGGGATATCGATGGCTCACGCTCCGAAACCGCACAGATCGAGAAGAATGAAGCCAGATTTGGTCAGTTGCAAGCCTGTAAGAAGCTGGCGAGAACCATCTTCTTTGGCTCTGCTCCCCATGCGGTTGCTCTGCATGCGGCCCGCACTTCCAGGGGTATCGAATACAAGAGGATTCTGCTGGGAGTAGTGCAACCAGATCAGGTGATCGGTGTCTTCAAAGACGCCATGACCCGTCTGGTGGATAAGCTGCATTACCTGAGCAATGCCGATAATAAGCTGTTTTGGTTTGATACGCGCCCAAACCTGAGGCGAGAGATGGAAGACCGCAAACGGCGCTTTAGCGATAAAGATGATGTGATTCCAGTGATCAAAGAGCAGCTTCAACGTTTAGTAAATAATGGCTGTTTCGACGGTATCCACATTTTCACGCGTTCTGATGATATTCCGGATGATTACTCGCTTCGGCTGGTGATCTTGCCACCTGATGCCTATTATCTGCGTTCTGGGGGTAGTTTCCCCATAGGGGGCACTCCGAACAGTGATGGGGCGAAGCGAATACTCACAAACCGGGGAGAACAACCCAGACTAAAACAGAACAGGCTCATCTTCCTGGCTGCCGATGGTGAAGTGATGGGCAGATTGAAAGATCAGGTGCTTACCTTGCTGGCTTGGGATTCCATCCTTAAAGATATTCAAACTGTGAAGCTTAACCTTGACCAGTACCAGAGCCGACAGGCTAAGACAGGGTTTGAGGAT
>CAXZAB010000301.1:0-2622 GCA_964293715.1 uncultured bacterium
TGGAGCATTAGAGGAGGAGGTGGGGGGGTGGGGCTGACACCTCTGTACCGGCCCCACCCGCCTCAGAGGAAAGCCCCAATAAAGAACAAGTACGCCTCGAGCAGCTCCGGCTCCTGCAGCAGAGATATGATACCCTCTCCATCGATGACGCTGTGGCCAGACGCCAAAAAGAGCTGGAGATCCAGCGCGATAATGAGCTGGCTAAGGCTGAGGCTCTGGGCTCGTCTGAGGAGCTTTTGCAATCCATTCGGGACCACTATGCCGCTGAGTCCATTAAGGTAGAGCAGGACGCTACTGCAGCCAGGGCAAAGCAGATAGAGGCAGAGACCGAGGCCAAACGCAAGGTCTTGGAAGAAGAAAAGCGCCTGCAGGAAGAGCTTGAGGATATGCGTTTCAATTTTGACCAGCGAGGCCTGGAGCTGGCTGGTCAAACCTGGGACGCTCAATTGCTGGCTATAGACAATTATTATGAGAAGAAACGGGCTAAGCTGCTGGAAGCAGGACTCACTGAAGAGCAGATCACTGCGCAAAGTGAAAACGCCAAAGCTAAGATCCGTGAACAGCACGAGCTGCGCCAATTGCAGGGTGCACAGCGGAGAATGGGAGATCTCGCCAAAACCAGCCAGGCCTTCGGTAAAAAGGGCTTTGCTCTTTGGAAGACCCTGGCCGTGGGGCAAGCTATGGTCGACACCTACGCCTCTGCCACCGGAGCCTATAAGGCCATGGTGGGCATTCCCATCGTGGGGCCTAGCCTGGCCGTTGCGGCTGCGGCTGCGGCTGTAGCCGCAGGACTTGCCAACGTGGCGACCATCCGGGCACAAGAGCCTCCTAAGTTAGCTAAGGGCGGACTGTTAGACGGTCCCTCGCATAGCCGGGGCGGGACAATAATAGAGGCCGAGGGCGGCGAATACGTCGTAAATAAGAAGTCCACGGCAAAGTATCTGCCGCTCATAGAACAGCTTAACGATGACAACAATAGCCTAAGCTCATTAGATAAGGGGATATTGCATAAGATTGGGAAAGACTATAATATGGGTATTTTCACTACTTGGCCATGGGGTGGACTGTGGCTAAATAAACTAAGGGCTGTCGGTGATAAATATGCAAAAGGCGGGATGGTCTTGCCTAATGTGTCTGGAACGATAAAGAAGTTTTCGAGCGGTGGATATGTGGGCATGTCTCTGCCTATGCCCGAAATCAGCGGCGGATTCTATGCTTCTGGGGGCTCTGTGTCCGGAGGCGGTGCAATGGACACGCTCTTGGATATCATGACCTCTATGCGGGACGAAATAATCTCGCTCAAGACCACCGTAATGGACTCCAAGCCCATCATCGACATCCATGTGGACCCTCTCTCCAGTGACCCCGTCAAAATCTCCGAAATTGCCGAAGCCGGCACCCGCATCCGGAGCACGATATGAATCTTTTTCAAATCGACTTTATCCAGGGCAAAACCGACGCCCCAAATTATAACCAGATCGTGCACAGCCTGGTGGATCTCGCCACAGAGCGCAAAGTCATCACGCTGGCAGTGTCCTCAGACAAGCTCCAGGGTGGATCCTCTTTCGCGCGGGAGCCCAAACGCCTCACCTTCGAGTGTTTTGTGGATGATTGGATCACGGAATACCTCTTCTCCGGAGACTATGAGCACGAGCGCTATATCTCTCATTATGAGATCCGGGCCTATCGTGATGACGTCCTCATCTTTTCGGGCATCATCGATACCAGCAACATGAACGACAACGTTGCCGAAGAGATCGTCTCATTCCTTTGTTATGACAAGATTAAGCTCTTTTCCATCTACAACGACCTTCAGCAGTTTTATGCGCTTTCGGCTGGCTATCAGCCTGCCCAGATCTTGGCCTATTTTGCCCAGAAGATCACTCAGCGCATCCCGATCAGCGTGCCGGTCTCGTCTTCTGGGTTCAGCGTTCCAGGGTCGTTGATCCCTGTCCCGGACACTGTGGCCAATTCTGTGCGGCTGCAAACTATCGATATCAGCGAAATGTGCACTAAGCCAGCTAATGCTGGGGGCTGGACATATTCTTGGGACAGCGGCGGATATGTAAGTCCAAAGCATGGCTACCGCACCCAGGCGCTGGCCAATCGCATGACCTACGTGATGGGTCACAAAAAAGTGGTAAAGGGGTATTTTAGCGAGCAAATCCAACCCATTTATCGCGCTACTTATAAGGCCGTTGTAGTAGAACTTTACTCTGGCCTCTCCATGGTGGTGAAAAAGCATGATTTTGTATCTGCCTGGACTAACGACTATGCCCAGATACAGGGCCATGACCAGAACTTTGCCGCGTTCTTTACCACCAATGGCTTGCCTGCTGGTGTGCTGAACAACCTCAGCTCTTCAGGCGTTCTTAATGGCACCAATTTCTATTCCTATTATGCCGAGAACACGGAGCTAATCCCCTGGGTGTATGGGGCATGGCTTCCGTCTTATCTGCACCCCGGGAAGTTTTACGAAACGGGTATGGGTACCGAGCTGACCAATTGCCTTAAGGTTCTACAGGCAGTCTTGCTGCTCTACAATGCTACGCTGCTGGTTTCCACCTCCGGGACGGTCATCCTGAAAAGCAAGGAGCAGGCTGTGCTCACGCCCATCGTGAT
>CAXZAB010000302.1:0-2617 GCA_964293715.1 uncultured bacterium
TGTGATGAAGAAGATATCATCAAATGGAACAGCAATGAGCATGTGGAAAACGGCGAGCGCACGGATCTTGCCTCAAAAATAGTTGCCATGCGGGATAAACGGAATCGCAAATATGAGACCATCGCTGAAGCCACAAAGAAGTATCAGCGCATTGCCAGATACGGTAAGGGAGAAACCATCGTTTTTGCCTACGGCTCTACAGCTTTGGAACTCCGTGAGGTACAAAAGTATCTGCCTTTCCAGCTCGTGGTTCCCATCTACCTGGAGCCCTTCCCCTTTGAAGAATTGGAAGAATACCGGGATGCCGAAGTAATAGTGGTGGAGCACGCTTCACACCCGAATTTTGCCAGATTCCTGACCGAAAAGCTGAATGTGAAGGTGAAAGCCAATGTCCTGCGTTATGATGGACGGCACTTTCATACAGATGAATTGATTCAAAAACTAAAGGAGGCCATCGATGCGTAATCTGACAAGTCCCAAAGAAAATACCTGGTGTATAGGCTGTGGAGATTTTGGAATCTTTGCCGCAGTGAGGAAGACTATCCAGGCGCTTAATGAAGCAGGCACTCCTTTGTCGGACATCGTGATGACCGCAGGGATCGGCTGTCATGGCAAGATCTTCGATTATCTGCAGATGTCTGGAATCTTTGGACTGCATGGCCGGGCTGTGGCTACAGCCAGCGGAATTAAACTTGCCAATCCCAAGCTCAAGGTAATTACTTTTGGCGGAGATGGCGATAGCCTGGGCGAAGGGCTGGAGCACACCATGTTTGCAGCCAAACGCAATATGGACATGACCCTGATTTTGCACAATAATGGTAATTACGGGCTCACCACCGGTCAAGCCTCGCCTCTTTCAACGCTTGGCTTTAGAGGGCTTACTACCCCGATGGGCAACGTGGAAAGACCTTTTACCCCCGTTACTTTAATGATGGAGGCCGGTGCCAGCTTTGTAGCCCGCAGTTATAGTGCCAAGATCGATCACCTCAGCCAAATCATTCATCAGGCTATCAACCACAAGGGTTTCTCTTTTGTGGAAGTGCTGCAACCCTGTGTGAGCTATAATAATACTTATAAGCTCTACAACGAGCGTTGTCAGATCATGGACGATATGCCCAAAGATGAGGATGAAGCCAGGAAGATCGCAAAATCCGAAGACCCGATCTATTTGGGGATTTATCGCCAAGAAGATATTCCGGTGTATCATGAGCAGATCAATGTAGGAGGAGACTCACTTACGAGAGCTCAGCGCAAAGCTTTGCTCAGCTCAAGCTCATGAAAAAGCGCAATCTCATCCAATTGATAGTATTTATACTATCGCTTGGTATCTTAAGCTTTGTGATCATAGCCGGCAAAAAGTCCATTCACAATGTCTGCCCCTATGCCGTAATCTGCTTTGGCATGCTCAAGGGCAATTTCTTGAGTCTCACGCTGCAAGTAGCCGGTTTGGGCATAGTCTTAGGTCTGGTCTTTATGCTGGTTTCCATTTTTTGGGGACGCATTTTCTGCGCTTATGTCTGTCCTCTGGGTACTTTTCAGGAAGGGCTGTATGCTCTCTTGGGCAGAAAATCTACCAGGCAGATTCCTTATTTCTATGAACGCACTTTTTCTAAACTGAAATATTGGATTCTGGCGGCTACCTTTATTCTTGTAATTGCAGGCCTGTCTTGGATCTATATCAATTTTTGCCCCTTTTATGCCCTGTCACGTCTGCCGGCCTTAGCTGTGGGCGGATTGATCACGCTCGGCATCATTATCATCGGATCGATATTCCTTCAGCGTTTTTGGTGCAGATTCCTCTGCCCCTATGCGGCACTCCTCAATCTATCCCAAAAACTGGGCGAGCTCTTTGGCGTTCCTCGCCGTAAAGTACGGCGCAATCTTGAACGCTGCACAGATTGCGGTCTTTGTGCCAGGAATTGTCCCATGAATCTGGATATCTTATCCCAGGAATATGTGCAGTCTCTGGATTGCATTCATTGCCTCAAATGCCTGGATGCCTGCCCAAAACCCGGAACCATATCTGAACAGAAGGAATCGTGAAAAGAGTTTTACAGATTGTCCTTATCGTGCTGCTGGTGGCAGTCGTAGTCATACAAATCCTGAGCCTCACCGGGAAGCTGTCTTCCGGGGAAGAACAAGACGTCTGCCCTGTGAATGCCATTACCATGGTACAAGGCAAAGCCGTGATAGACAGCATCAAGTGCATTGGTTGCCGCCGTTGTGTGGATGGCTTTATGGCCATTCCCGCTGAAGAGTTTTATTTGCCTGTCGACCTGCCTCAAACCGAGACTGTTATTATACAAAAGACAGAGAATAAGCCCACTCCCTTCGAAACTCAAGCTGTGAACACTCCGGTAACCCCGGCTAAAAAGAACTCTGACAATCAGAGGCAGGTTCAGGCCAACAAACATGACCAGGAAGAAGCAATCATCCCTACTCTGGAAGAGGTCGAAGCAAGTGACAAGTCAGAACAAACCAGCTCTTACGTGGTGGATGCCCAGAGCTGCATTTCTTGCGGTATGTGCCTGAGAGTCTGCCCTGAACATGCAATCTCCTACGTAGATGGGAAAGCCTTTATCGACCCCGAAAAATGCACAGACTGCGGTATCTGTGC
>CAXZAB010000303.1:0-2599 GCA_964293715.1 uncultured bacterium
TGATACCCGAATACCCGTCCATCTGGAGGTACTTTTTGTACCCATAGATCCACCGTTAATTGAAAGAGTGCCACCAGTTACTTTCAGTATTGAGCCTTCACCCCAGGTGCAGAATGCAGCATTGAAGTTGATGACGCCTCCCGGTTCTACAACTATGGATACGCTGTCTGCGATATTAACCACTCCAGCCAGATTCAGAATCGAGCCTCCTTTTACCCGGATAGTAGAATGAGGCAAGATGGTAGTTTCGGTTGATTCATGGATCATGACCACGGCACCATTATGAATAGTGATGGGGCCGGAGAGATAAGCGACACCTTTTAGATCCGCATTGCAGGATACTGTGTCTGGGAGGCTGGCACACATTTGCAAAAGCTTTCCGTCTCCGGCATCGATGGAAACCAGAGTATGCAGACCTTCACTTCGATATAGCGCATTATCGAAGGGATCGTACAAGGCTATATGTGTGCCGAATAATGTATGCGCTGATGGGGCAGGAATGAATTCTACAGTTTGTGAACCAAAAGGTGGAAAATGTTGATCGTAGCTTGATACCGGCACCTGCCTGGGGGCAACTATAGCTGCATCATTAGACGTGAAATAGTTTGCGCGGCGGTTTACGATCATAAAGCTTGGGAAATCATAAACGTCCTTGTAATAACCACATTGCACATAACCATGATAACATTCACCGGCAATTGGCTCCGAGATATTGATACCAGATAGATGAAGTGCTGATATATCTTCGGTAGGATATGTACTGTTTACGATAACGGTATTTGATCCAAGCCATTCCATATTTGGGTCTTTTATTATACCAGAATAAACATTTATTTTCTGATTTGCCTCCTGAATTGCATTATATGTAGGAGCAAAGACCGTAGGAGCGCTATAATTTTGTAGACTAGGTTGCTCACTGAGGTTGTTGACATACACCTGAGCAGTACAGGCAGCATATTCTCCTACCATCTCGCTCCCGTCTGTTCTCTGAAGCCCGCATAACCTATAGTTGAAAATCCCGTCTGCATCAAAACACAGGGGCAAGTACTGCAACATTTTCTGCATGGCTGGAGGAGGTAAAATCCATGATTTCCATGTGTTTCTGTCCCAATGACCAAAAGCTTGGACCACCGGATAGAACAGCTTGTCAGCATCACCAGATTCCGGATTTTTAGCAGACAAGTATCCCGCAATAAGCTTTTTGTCCAGCATCCATTGCAAACTATTATCGACATTACCTTCGGAATTCCAATCTTGATAAATTGCATCTGCCCGTATAGGATATATATCCGGCATCACTATTTTGGGTTCAGCCATCTTGTTGAACAAATCAAGATGATCGTAAAACTTGGTATTAGATATGTCTATGTTAAACTTTCGAAAATTTAAATCCTGGACAGCCGTCATGGGTTTCACATTTATTCCTTGCAAAATTTCTTGAATTCTATCATAAGAATGGAATTGCGGTTGAGTTGGCTCGTCCACAGTATACACATTTGTGACCAAATCACTGTATCCTGAAGGCCTCACAACATTCATCCGCTGCTCAATTCCGGCAATATGCTCTGCCTCATTAAGCCTTAACTCACGATGCATGCGGTCTTCTATTTCGATATAATCCAAATCCAAAGTAAAATGATTGTGATAGTAAAGCCTTGGATTTAGGTTAACCAAAATTTTGCACGCTGAATTATTGGGACTTGTTATAAGTAAATTATTGTTAATAAGATCTTGGTAGCTAATTTTAATCTCGATGTCTTTGAAGACGTTTCTTTCTTCTTGATCTTCAAACATATTATCATAGTCGCTGAGAGTTAAATAGGTTTCTTCTGCTGATTGCATCCCATTCGTATGCAGAATTGGTGTAGGTACAGAACTATGGCCGTCATTAGCATATTTATAGCCTACGGGAGCGAAAGATAGAAGTACAGTGTTCCCCGGTGTGGTATCTCCCTCAGGAATGATAAACCTGAAATGAAACCTAATGTAGAGGAAATCTTCCGCTGGATTGTTAGAATAGGTATACAGGGGGAATTCTTTGCCAACCCTAATATTGAGATGTGAATTGTCGGGTTCTGTTGTAAGCCATCTGTACCTTAAGTCCGTATAAACACAATATTTCACAGGGAATCCTGGGATAGGTGGCACGCCTCCAGGAGGAGTATCATCTATAGGCGTGCACCGCCAAACATAATCATAGGAAGCCCCAAGAATATGTAATACATAACCTCTTCTGCGTAAAGAATCACCAACTGTTTCATTTCTGGCACCGTACCAGTATTGACTATCTGTGTTGTCTCCAGTTTTAACATAAGATTCATCTTCAAACTCTGCCTCAAATTTGTAATAACAACCTGTCGTCAAAGCTGTTGTGGCATATCTGGCACTTCCCGAGTGACGTCTCAAAGGTTGGTGTAAATTCCAACTCATAATTTCACGGCTATTTGAGAACATTTTAAGTTCTCGCTTCTTACAATTTATATAAGGTCATATGACCTGTTACAATGTTTTTCATCTTTGCGTTTTCAGTCAAGCTCTTTTTTCGCAGCTACCGTTTTGCGACGTGTTGCAGCTCTGTGGAGCTAGCGGAACAGGGCTG
>CAXZAB010000304.1:0-2570 GCA_964293715.1 uncultured bacterium
GGAGTAAAGTCTCCTTGCGCCGAGGTTTAATTATGAAGAAATATCTTTTCATCTGCAGTGTAATGCTGCTCATCACCATAGCATTATCGGGACTTAGCTTGACGGTGAGCCTGGATGGTAGTGCACAATTTACGTCTATTCAATCCGCTATAGAAGCCGCAAGCACTGGGGATATTGTACTGGTCTATCCAGGCAGGTATTATGAGAACTTGGATACCCAGGGTAAGTCTATTTCCATCCATAGCCTGGAAGCCAGCACGGGAGATAGCACCTTTATAAGCAGCACCATAGTGGACGGGGGCCGGCAAGCTCCCTGTGTTAGCTTCAAAAACGGTGTGCAGAACGCATCTTTGAGAGGATTTACGCTCACCAATGGACTGGGAGCACCCCAATTTACAAGCCAGATGTCCGTGGGAGGAGGAATTCTAATTTATAAAAGTTACAATGTCACAATAAGCAATTGCGATGTTTGGGGGAATTATGCCCTGCTGGGTGCGGGCGTACACTTGTACAGAAGCTCTGCCGTGTTTAGCGGACTTAGCGTACATCATAACTTTGCCGCTGCCTATTGTGGGGGTATGATGCTTTGGGGACACCAAAATCATTATCCGAATATTGTATTTGATCCCAACAACCTGTGCTCCATTTATGAAAATTATGGAGGTCATTCCACTGATATTGAGGTCATTGATATACATATGAACCTGCAGATAAACTTAGACATGGTGTCGGTAGAAAACCCTTCCGATTTCTATATCCAAAGAAACAGTAATTTCATAGTTACCTCAGACTATCAAGATACAGTTACTTATCAAAGGAGCTACAGAACCGAAGTTAATCATGATCTATACGTGAGTCCGGACGGCAATGACTCAAACAGCGGTTTTGACCCCAGCCAAGCTCTACGCACCATTACCCTGGCAATGCACAAAGTTGCAGCCGATAGTCTGAATAGGAATACTGTTAGACTTCTACCTGGTACATATACATCTTCAAATCAAATCTTTCCCATACCTCTGAAATCCCACGTAAATCTGCAGGGGTCAGGATCAGAAGATGTTGTTATTTTTTACGAAGCAAATAATGGGATATCGGCATCAGTAGTAGTTGGTTCGGGCAAGCAACAAAACCTATTACTATCTGGAATAACAATTAGAGGAACAGGTGAATATTCAGTACAGGTACGCCCCATTTCTATCTCATTGGATTTAAGAAATTCTTTGATTCACGATGTGGTAGTCGAAGATTTTCTATTATATATTCATGGTATAGTTTTTAGACCTCGTAACTGTACGTTATCAGATTTTGTATTGAGAAATTGCAAAACCCCTGAAAGAGCCATTTCGACTGGTAGCGGCTGGGTTTCAGGCACTTTAAAAAACAGCGTTTTCTAAAATATTGAATCACTCAATGCCCAAGATGGGGATTGGATACTAACTGTCATCGATTTTTGGGTATCTGAAGAGATCAAAATAGAAAATTGTGTTTTCCGTAATATAAGTGTTCAGGATGAACAGTTTGTGCTGCATGTATCAAATCATAGACAGGATAATGAGCCCGTCAATATTGTGATCAACAACACTGTCTTCGATAATCTTAGCTGCAACGGAATCTGGCCCATAGCTTTTGGAAACCGTGATGTAAACAACTATACTGTAAGCAACTGCACATTCGTCAACAATTATGGTGCCCGTGCCGCAATGGGTACTTGTGGGAGAACTACATTTCGCAACAACATCATGTTTAATCCGGAGGCACCAAAAGAACTATACGTTTGGGCTACCTTTCCCTCGGGCTTCACGTCTCATACGGACTTGGATTATAATTTGATCCATGGTGGTCTCTCTGGAATCTCGCCCCCCTTGATGGGTAATACTCTGGTATATGGGCAAAACAATATCAATGCTGATCCTGGCTTTGAAAGTGCTGATCCATATAACCCGATGTATCTACGCTTAAGTGCTTCATCTGCCTGCATCGATGCCGGAACACCGGATACCACGGGACTTGCCCTTCCCCCTTATGACCTGGCTGGAAACTGGCGAATCTGGAACAATGTAATAGACATAGGCTGCTACGAGTATGGCTCTGAGCCCTGGGTGAGTAATGATGATCCTGTGGCTCCTTCTATTCCTGCCATCAGCCTGACTGCCTATCCCAATCCCTTCCGTGCCTTCACCAATCTCAAGGTAAATCTGCCCTCAGGTCAAGATAGCGGATTGGCTGCCATCAGCGCAGCAAGCATCAATATCTATAATCTCAAAGGACAGAAAGTGAAAACCATCCAGCTTGATTCCGCAAAGTCTGGTGAGCAAATCACCTATTGGGATGGCAGAGATGCAGATAGTATCCAATGTTCCAGTGGAATCTACTTCATAAATCTGCTGGTAAATGGCAGAACTGTCCGTAGCAGAAAAGTAACATTCATTAGATAGATGAAAGCTGTCTTGACCTTCGATGAGATAAAGAATTTGCTAAACAGATAAAATAATTGGCGTTTTAGAATCCCTAAACGGGATGAACTGACACTCATATAGTATAAGCTACTTTAAAAGGAGTGTCAGTATGAA
>CAXZAB010000305.1:0-2566 GCA_964293715.1 uncultured bacterium
TCCCATTCGTGTGACTATTCAATAAACTACAGCACCAAGAACTGCTTTTATAAAATGGGGGGATGCCTGTTTCAAAAAAAGCTTGACTGCAAAAGCAAAGATCAAAGAAAATGCTTATAGGTCGTTTGACCCTGTACAGATTGTAAGAAACGAGCACTCAAAATGTTCTCAAAAGATCGTAAAAACTATGAATTGGAGTTTACACCAAATTATGAGGCCTAACAAGGAATACCAAAGCATGCAACAGATTACAGTAGGCGAATATACCGTTGACGTAGTGCGCAAGGATATCAAAAACCTGCATCTGAGGGTGTATCCACCCACGGGCAGAATCAGGCTGTCTGTACCGAAACGGCTCGATGATGAGACTATTCGCCTGCATATCGTCTCAAAACTGAGCTGGATCGAGAAACACATCGCGAAATTTGAACAGACAGAACGCCTGCCCCCACCGGAATACATCAGCGGCGAAAGCCACTATCTGGAAGGCAAATGCTATCTGCTCAATGTGATCCCGGACTGCAGCCTCAACAAAATCACGCTGCGGGATAATGCCTGCATAGACCTCTATCAAAAGCCCGGCACAGCTCTCGACTGCCGTCCCAAAATGATGCAGGAATGGTATCGCGCCAGATTGAAAGTTCGGATCGAGCCGCTGATTTTGAAGTGGCAAGAGCTCATCGGAGTGCAGATCAATGAGTGGGCAATAAAACAAATGAAAACCAGATGGGGCACCTGCAATACCCGTGCCAAACGCATCTGGATCAATCTGGAACTGGCAAATAGACCTGAAGAAAGCCTGGAATACATCATCGTCCATGAACTTCTGCATCTCGTAGAAAGGTACCACAATGACAGGTTTAAAGCCCTGATGGATAAATACCTCCCTGATTGGAGAGACCGTAAAGACAGGTTGAACAAATTCCCCATGTAGGGGCGGTCTCCGTTCCGCCTCATTCTCCATCTACAAAACGAGAATTGCTGGAAAGCTCCCATTCCACGCCCACAACTTTCCTATAACACCCAAATCTATAACCCTCCGTGAAAGGCTATAAACAGCGGCTTTAGTTCAAATATGTATAGCTATTGATGAAGCTCGACGGACTGTTCTATCAAACTTAAAACGTATGATAGGTTTGTTTCGTCTTTCATCCTGATCTGGTAATCACCGTTGCCCCATTTGCCCTTCTCCGAAACATCTTGTGCAATGTTCAAGCTATCTTTCAATTTATCCTTGGGAACATTCAAGGTAACCTTTAATTGGCCTTCCTGGATTTCGTTACCCACCACATTAGTGCTTCCCTTAAAAGCGATGTAGAATTTTTTAGGTTCAACAGAAAGTTGCCACTTCGACAGTATTCCATCTCTGAGTAATTCATATAATGATTTAATCTCATAGCTCGCTTTTTTTAGATGATCTTCCTCTGTGTAAACCACAATTTCAGTTGCCACTTTGCCGATTTTTGTCCCGGTGGGGGAGATCTTTTTTATGCTTGCTCCAGAACTGCCATAATCGATTTTCCGGTATGAGATATGATTGTTTTGATAGGTTTTCACTTCCCATAAAGAGATGGGCAAATCTTTGAAAATCAGAGAGCCAAGCTGGTAGCTATTGAATGCGGTAGAAACGAAATATATCCTCGACTGAGCCCAATCAACGTCTCTTATCTGCAAATTCTTACCCTTCTCCTGGATATACTTAAGCACAAAGTCTGCTTTCCTTTCCAGCATTTTACCAAGGTACGCATAGCCCTGATCAATTACACTTCTGTTTTCACTTCTCTTATATTCTATGATAACGAAAGATCTGGTTTCCGCATCAAAAGCAAGAGTATCCAAACGATAATTATCGACTGCAAACTCAGAACAAACAAGCTCCAATCCAAACACAAGATTAAGATTCTTTTCAGTAATCTCTTGTAGAGTTTTCTCTTTGGCTACTTTTAGCTCTTTCACTGGAGTGAGTGCCTCGTTGTCAGTCAAACGGAATAGTTTCATCATTCCTCCTCGGTACTATTAAACATGTGTTGTGCCTTAAATCTTTATGTAAAACCAGCCCCTATCTTTCATGACCATTTGAAAACGTTTTAGGGTTCTCACTTATTGCAATCAAATATGGTCAAGAGGCAGATCACATAGTTTTCATCTTTACTGTTAAGGTCAAGCTCTTTTTGGAGGTAGCTAAACCGCCCTTTATACTCTCCCACCCACATCCCCACAAGCCTCAGAATAAATATTGACAATAATATGACTATCCCTATACCATCATTCAAGTCAACTTCATGGAGGTGAAGAATGAAGAAAACCTTATATTTGTTGCCGTTACTATTGCTCCCGGTGCTGCTTACAGCCGGAGTTTTTCAAGGCTTGGGAATCAAGCATCTGGGTAGTATGATGCCCCACTCTGTATCTTACCGTTTGCAAAATCAGCTATTCAGCGAATATGTTGGCGAGGATTTGCTGCCAGAACGGCGGTGGAATATGCATTACCAGCCAAACTATCATACCCGCGTGGATTTCATAACTATAGATATTTACCATCCCGAGATTAATATGTGGTCTGAAC
>CAXZAB010000306.1:0-2563 GCA_964293715.1 uncultured bacterium
GATGAATGAATATCTGCAAAGCCTGCGCAGCGAAACCAAACTCCATGTGGCCAGTCAGAATATACACACTCACCTGATTGATATCTGATCCCCAATAGCAATTCCGTAAGAGCTGCTACATCAACATCATCGGATCGATATCGAGCTGTTTGCTAATTCCTTTTTGAGGCTGATATCCCTTTTCAATATACTCCACTGCTGCGCGAATGTGTGCGGGACTTGAGCCTTTAAGAATCACATGATATCTGAAAAGCTGATTGATCTTGGCAAAAGGTGCGGGACTGGGTCCCAAAATGATCAGGTCACCGCTCTGTGGCGGTAAAAAAGTCCGTTTCAATCTGTCCATTTCTTTGACGAGCTCTTCGAGGTCATTGCCTTGATACAAGAGGCGCGCCAATCTAAAGGTGGGCGGATAACTCAACCGGCTGCGATAATCCATCTCCTCGATGGCAAAACTCTCAAAATCCTGTCTACTGGCGCATTGGATGGAGTAATGCTCCGGATTGTAGGTTTGGATGATCACTTCACCGGTTTTTTCGGCGCGGCCACTGCGTCCTGCCACTTGGGTAATGAGTTGAAAACTGCGCTCTGCAGCTCTGAAATCCGGAACATTGAGGCTGATGTCGGCATTGATAATTCCCACCAAGGTTACGCCCGGAAAATCCAGTCCTTTGGAGATCATCTGCGTGCCCAACAGGATATCGATTTCCTGCCGTTTCATACGTTGATACATACTCTTTAACGTGCTGCTGGAGCTATCGCTGTCCATGCGCAAGAGCTTGGCAGAGGGGAACAGCATTTTCAAAGTCTGCTCCACTTTTTGCGTGCCGGGAGAGCCATAGGAAAAGCTGAAGCCGTTGCAGGAAGGACAGCGCCGGGGGATGGGATAAAAATGCCCGCAATAGTGACATTGCATTTCTTCGCGATCGCGGTGATAGTACATGCTGATTTCACAATTCTGACAGGTGATCAATTTGCCACATTTCAGACATTGCACAAAGGAAGAATAGCCACGACGGTTTTGAAAGAGAATCACCTGCTCTTTTCTTTGGAGGCGCTCGGTGATGGCGAGGGCAAGCTCATCTGTGATCAATTCCGGATTTTGAGAGTCGCGAAGATCAATGATCTTCACTTTAGGCAATGTATAGTGCAAGGGCCGGTTCTTGAGGCGGTGCAATTTGTATTTTCCAGTTTGGGTGTTGTGCCAGCTTTCCAGGGAGGGGGTAGCGCTGCCCAGCATGATCTGCGCTCCGCTTTTCTGCGCTCGCACGATGGCCAGATCGCGACCGTTGTAACGCGGTACATTGTCCTGCTTGTAACTGTTTTCATGTTCTTCATCCACTATGATCAGCCCCAGATTCTGCACCGGTGCAAAGATCGCACTGCGAGCACCGATCACCAGCCGGCATTCGCCGCTTTTTATCTTCTGCCATTCTGCAAATCGCTGCGCTTCGGTCAATTGACTGTGCATCACTGCCAGAGTATCGCCAAAGCGGGAATCAAAACGATCCAGCATCTGCGGAGTGAGCGCGATCTCAGGGATCAAAAAGATGACACTTTGTCCGGCTTCATGGTATTTCCGAATGATTTCTATATAGACCTCAGTCTTGCCGGAACCGGTGATGCCATACAGCAGATGAACCTGATACTTGCCATAATCTTCCAGGATTTCCCGGATGGCCTGCTCTTGTTCATCGGTCAGGGTGATTTGCTTGGTGTCACTGCCCTTTTCGCGGAGAAAGCCGGAATCCTGCACCTCTTTCGGAAAGATGCGGATAATGCCTTTTTTCACCAAACCTTTTAGTGCACTATAAGAAACCAGGCTGCTGACATCGGCCATGAGAAATGGACTCTCTTCCTGAATCTTGATCAGCTCCCAAGCTTCGCGCTGCCTCAGAGGCAGATCATTTTCTTCAAAATCCAGGCCGGTTGCTTCGATAAAATTCTTTTTCTTGGGTTTGTCCCGATGTGTTATCCTGTGTGTGAGGATAATGAGGCCGGCCTCTTGGGCAGCTTCTGCCATTTTGTACACCGGATAATTCGGCTGGCTTTTTTTGAGCTCAGAGAGCTTAAGCTTATCCTGTTTTTGCAGGGCTTCATATAAGGGGAGATACTCTTGGGGGATCTTCTTTTCAGTGCCAATCCAGCTGGCCACAGCATCCACATCGCTTTGAAGCCGGCTGGGCAGCATGGCAAAAAGGGCTTTCCCTACCGAACAATGATAATACCAGGCTATCCATTTTGCCAATTCCAAGAGCTCCAGGGGCAAGACTGTAGCCTCGTCCAAGACTTCTACCACGCTTTTGTAACGAAAATTCTGGGGTTTTTGCTCTTCCATACAAATGCCGAGCATCAGCTTTGATCTGAGCGGTACCAATACCCTGGCACCGTAGGCAATGCGCTGTGAGCTGCTATAACTGAAATCCCTGTCGATCCCCAAAGGGAGACACACTTTGTAATAATACATGAATCGAATACATCTGAAACCCCTTTTTCTGTCAATACAAACTGTAGCAGGCATTCCCCCATTTTTTACGAAAGCCTGATTATGACCTGGTCTTGG
>CAXZAB010000307.1:0-2550 GCA_964293715.1 uncultured bacterium
TACATCTTGCCGGGGGGACCTATTCCTCAAATGATGGCCATTTTTACCCGATAGGTATCAAAGACTATGTGTCCGTGCTGGGGGATTCTCTTGATGTCCCCATTCTTGAAAACCTGCATTATTTCAATACCATATCTGGAAGTATATTTGGCCCCACTACCTTCAAAAATCTTGTGTTACGCTCTGGTTCTAACCCGATCATGGGGCCTCAAATCACGGTAGGGCTCGCCTCGTATCTCAAGCTGGAAAATATTACGCTTGAGCCCTATCAAGCTATCAGAAATTGCGGCATGATGCTGGGGTCAAATAACTATTATCCTTTTACCTTAGTTATGAAGAATGTCTATATTCAAGGTCAATCCGCTCCCAGAAATGCTGGTTTAAATCTTAACATGGTAAATGGTGATGTGGACATAGATAATCTGAGTATAATGGATTGTCATGTGACGGGAGGCATGATAGATTTTCCTGATACAATTCTTTATTCATACAGCAACAAGTTCAAGATGAAAAACTCTCGTATAATGAACACGAGTACCACCCACGATAGCCGTGCTCTAACTTTGGGTTTTTGGGGTGATCAGGAGAGCCGCGAGCTAAAGCTGGATAATGTGCTGGTGGCAAATAACCAGACTGCAGGAGTAACACCGGTGTTTATCGCTGCTTTCAATGACAATCCTGCCATGATCAATAACTGCACCTTTGCCAATAACAGCGGGGGCAGCTATGCCGTGCAGCTAAACGGCAATTTTGAAGTAAACAACTGCATCTTCGATAATAACACCCCAGCAGAGATAAGGAGTGCGGGCATTACTTCTCAGATTCAGTTTAACAACAACCTCATCAGTAATTACCCCGCATCCACCAGTTTTGAAGCTTTTAACAACGTACATTTTAACGATATGATCTTTCCTGGAGATCCCGGGTTTTGCAGCAGCATTGCCACCGACCCATTAAGCTACCAGCTTGGCAATAACTCCATCTGCCGGGATCTGGGTACTCTGGATACTTTGGGTTTGGCTCTGCCTGATACAGACCTTGCCGGCAATCCCCGCATCTATGGCACGGCAATAGATCTTGGCTGCTATGAATGGAACTATCCCGTGAGCGCAGAGGATGAGCTTAGCCCCTCTGCCATCCAGCTAAAGGCTTTTCCCAATCCCTTTTCCGAGCAGCTTACACTGCTGTTTAGCCTGAAGCAGCGGGGGCGCTTTAGTTGTGACTTTTACAACATAAAAGGTCAGAAGGTCCGCAGCCTTGCAGAAGCACCTTATCACAGTGGAGATCACATGTTGATCTGGGACGGCAAGGATAATAGTGGCAATCGGCTCAGCAGCGGTATTTACTTTATGCAAATGCATCTGGATGGCGAGCTTATCACCACACGTAAGGTGATATTGACGAAGTGAGGAGCTGTAGGCATACTGGACTGCTATCTCCTATATTTCTTCTCCCGACCTTCCTGTGAAGTTAAGCATTTGTAGGCGGAACGGGAGTCCGCCACTACGATAAAGCGTTAAAACGACACAACGCTAAAACTTCACTTATGCAGGCTGAAATGCAGATCGAAGCTGCTGGCATAAGGCTCTTTGAGGCCTTGGTGCAGGCTCGCTTCTATTTTACCATGGGCGAGTTTATATGCAGCTTTACACTCTATCCGGATAGCATTGCGGCCCAAGGATTCATAGCCCAGGTCACTCTCACTGGGCACGATCATCTTAAAATTGGCGCTATTCCAGATGGTGTAAGCCAGCAGCAGTTTCCAGCGCTCATGCTGATAGCCAAAGCTGTGATGCCACCAGGACCCGGAGGAAAACGCCGCATTTTTCTCTTGATAATGATAGCGGGCAGAAAAAGCAAGCTCCCAAACTTCCTTGATCTCTTGCGCAGCTTGAATCTGAAAACGGTAATGCAAAGGGATACTGCTGACGTAGCTGCTGTCTATGGCGCTTAAGATCTGCCGGTCAATCAGTTTCAGGCTGCCTTGCACGAAGCTGTCTTTGTCACGATAGGAAAGCCGGATACTGCTCTGCGAGAGCCAATCCGGATCTGTGAGCGAACCCAATCTGCGACACAGCACTGCGCCTGCATCCAGCTTAAGGTTTGGAACAAGTTTTACTAAGGCTTCGGCACTGATTTCTTCTCTTTCATCCAAAGAGCTGAGGCGAAGAGACCTTGCTGCATAAGCCGGACGCTGATATTTATCGATATAACTATAGCGCCATCTCTGCCAAAAAATATCGCTCTGCATCTCCCATTCCGTCTTAAGCGAAGCTCTGCTTTTTTGGATGGCAGTCTCCAGGCTGAGCTTGTGTGTACCCAGGGCTACTTGCCCAAAGAAACTGCTCATTTGCAAGAGAGAATCCAGCCCGGCTTTGGCAAAGTCCCGGTCATAGCGCTGTTGGTACAGCAAAGCTCCCAAATGGTATTTATCGCCGGCATACCAGAGTGCCAGAGAGCCGATTTCTTCTTTGCTGCTGTTGAGATACTCACTCTTGCTTTTGGGCATGGTGCCTATTTTGCCTTCTGTAAGCTTTACATCTCTTTCAA
>CAXZAB010000308.1:0-2536 GCA_964293715.1 uncultured bacterium
CGCATTAAACAGCGAAGCGTTAAACCGAGCAAAGCGCATTAAACAGCGAAGCGTTAAACCTAAAACACCTTCCCTTGTTTGAACTTTATCGCTGGTCTTGTGAGCAGTCCATAGCCGCTAAAGGTGCGATCCGGTAGTAGGTCAAGTGGCTTAGGATTATCTGCCAGGTAGGCTAAAACCACAGCAAAAATATCCTGATTGAGGGTAAGGTTTTGGTCGTATTTTGCGGCAAGCTCAGGATCGGGCCAATGGATGGCGATCATCGTGCCGATGCGGTCCCAGATCAGCTCAGGCGTGATGTCTTCCCGTTTCCAATTTTGCAGGACATAGCAGTCTCCCAAGAGGGAGGGGCCGTGATCTCCGATGAAGATGGCGATGGCCTTGGGATCGTATTCGTGCAGGGCTTTGAGATCGCGCTCAAGATACTCCAAGGATTCAAGATAGCGCCCGGTCCAGAGCTCGGCTTCATTGGGCAGGCATTTGCCGGAATTTTGCGAATGGCTGGGGATGGATAGATGGTCGATCACGAATTTGGGGCTATTGCCAGCTTTGATCAATTCATGCTTACGCCGTTGCCGGTCCGCCTCGGTATAGCGATCTGCGGCCATGATGCCCTTGATATCAAAGCTGAATTCGCCCTGCAAAACGCCGCGCAGAATAATCAGATAGGAATCGCTCTGCACATTGCTGAGTTCTTTGGGCGGAAAATACTCAGTTACCAAGTCTGCATTGGCCAGGGCATAGGCGCCCGTATAGTAGTTTTCCAGAAGGTGATAGCTGCCGTAGCCATGCTGGGTGAGCAGCAGATTGAGCACAGAATTACCGCTGTAAATATCCTGCATTTTGGCCTCAGAAGCATATTGCTCAGCGCTGATATTGAGGGTCATCGACATGCTGTTCAGGCTTTCATTACCCAGGGTGTAGGTATCTTCATAGAGTTTGCAAGCGTATTTATCGAAAAGATCCTGCAGGGGCTTGAGCGGCAGATTTTGCTCACGAAAAACCCGGGGATTGGGCACACCGTCGTAAACAAAAAAGTAGATATTGGGCTGATCTTTGAATTCCAGGTTTTTGAGGACGACCGGGATTTCTTGTAAAGAGCGCTGAGAAGTTTTTTCTCCGGTCACGATCGAAGTGATAAAATTGCCCAGTGAAAAGACAAAAAACACAACCAATACGGTGTAAAGGAGGATATGAGGCTTGAAGGCTGCCTTGGGCTTATTTAATGGCGCCGGGGACTGCGCTGCTTTGCCGTTCCGCCTCTCCCCCATCTGAGTCCAGGATCTGCTGCCATAATGCTTTAGCAGATAGATGACGCTCATTACTGCCAGTAAAATCAGCCAGAAATCGCCATCGTGCGCGCTGGTTTTTTGCATCATAGCTCTGAATACCGGCAGGAAAGTGAAAAGCATGGCAAAAGCGAGGGCATAAACTGAAGAGGAAAACGCAGTACGGCTCTGCAAGGCCGGCCATAAGGTAAGCAGAGCTTTCAAGAGCAGCCAGGCTATGCCAAAAATCACAAAAGGCAGGATGAGAAAGAGAGGATAAAACCAGCCGCTCAAATACATCGGATTGACCGCAGCCAAATGCAGTGAGGGAATCAAAAGACAGAGGGCATAGATCAGAGCAGTCCAGAGCGTTTTTTGTTTGATTTCAGCAGGCTCACCCGCTTGAGGCTTGTCTTTTCCCTTGAAAATGAGCTGCCAGATCCCTAACAGTAAGCAAAGCACAAGATAAAATCCGCTAAGATAAGCAAAGATCACATAACGGTTTGTGGGGATACGGTATAAGCCGCCCAGATGCGCAATTGCCAGCAGGATGAAGGGCAAAATTCCGAGTACTTTTCCTGTCTTTTTATAAGGGAAACTGCCGGCTAAAAGTAATTGATAACAGAGCGCAAAGCTGGCTAACAGTAGCGGGACCGTCTTGGAAAAGCGGAAGATAAAATGGCCTTCGCCATCGGCTATAAATTGAAACAGATTGGTGAGGATAATCAGCAGCAAAAAGGGAACGATCACGGCAAGATTAAAGGCTGGAAATTCCTCTCTGATTTTGACGCTTACCAGGTCCTTATCCCGCACCTTGTCTGGCTGGCTGAACCTTTGCCATACGGTCTTGAGCAGGAAGATAAGGTTGTTTGTGGTCCAATAAATCAAAAGCGCCGCCGGGGCCTTGTATAAAAGGACAAGGAAAAAGAGCGCGATCAAGGCAGCCTGTACTTTCTCCTTGAATCTGAATTCGGGATTGAGGTAGGCGGTGAGCAGATTGATGCCGGTCATGATAAAGGGCAAGACATTGTAGCCCAGAAATAGAGCATCGGCTTGGCCGAGATTGGAAATTAGCCCAAAACTTACCCCGTCTATAGCGGGCAAACTTTTGAGCGCATGATAAGCGGCAAAAAGGAAAGGCAATTGGAAAAAGAGCGGCAAAGCTGCGCGCAAAGCCAAAAGCGGATGATAGCGATAGCGGCGATAAAGCTGGCGCTGTTTGATCTGAGCCTGGGCACCCCGATAGTTTTTGCGGATCTCCTGCAGCT
>CAXZAB010000309.1:0-2532 GCA_964293715.1 uncultured bacterium
TGAAAAAGACTCTCTTTCAAACTAAGCAGCTAAACCCGTGCATCCCAAGTTGATGCCTAAAATAGCTTCCCGTTCTCGCTTTGCGGGCATTATGCCTGGATAATACGGATTGGGATAGGCTTTGAGCACTTATTCACCTTAAAGTGTAAAGAAAGTAGCGTGACTTGGGAAGAGGAATTGAACAGTCTCCAGACTCGCTAAAGTCGCAGATTGCAGAAAGTTCTTGACAGCATCAGCCCTATTATAATCCTTATAGTTATCTTTAGAAAATAGTAGTCAAGGAGATATGGTAACATGTTAAAGACATCAATCGCTCCCGATGGTAAAGAGTATCCTCTTCCTACCGAAGAAGATAACGAAAAGGAACGAAAACGTTTAGTAAAAATCACTAAAGAAGAGCGCGCCAAGGGCAGAAAGATTGTTGCCGTGCAAGGTCTGGGCTTTGTGGGCTGTGTAATGGCCGCTGTGGTAGCCGATGCCACCGATAAAGACGGCAATCCTATTTATTATGTGCATGGACACCAACGTCCTTCCAAACGCTCATTTTGGAAGGTTCCGGTGATCAATTCCGGAGTAACTCCGGTAGCCTCTTCCGATCCCGAAGTACCTGAAATCTTTCAGCGCACTGTGGTGGAAAAGAAGAACTTACGCGCCACCAGTGAAGATAGCGTATATAGCCTGGTGGATATCGTGGTGGTGGATATTCAGTTGGATGCCACCAAACCTGCCTTTGGCCAGGCAGAAAAAGGCTATTGCGATATCACCGGTTTCAGAGAAGGAATCCGCATGTTGGGTCAGCATATCAATCCCGATTGCCTGGTTCTTGTGGAGACCACCGTGCCTCCGGGAACCTGTGAAAAAGTGGTCAAACCCATTCTGGAAGAAGAATTTACCAAACGCGGTATCGATATCGCGCATAATCCCCCCTTGGTCGCACATTCTTATGAGCGGGTAATGCCCGGCTCGAAGTATGTCTCTTCCATCCGCGATTTCTGGCGGGTGTTCTCCGGAGTGAATAAAAGGAGCACTGACATGTGCCGGGATTTCCTCAGCAACGTCTTGAACGTGGAAGAATTCCCTCTCACTCAGTTGGATAGCACAAATGCCTCTGAACTTTCCAAGACCATGGAAAACAGTTATCGGGCTACTAATATTGCCCTTACTCTGGAATGGGCGCGTTTTGCCGAGCAGATCGGAGTGGATATCTTCAAAGTCCGGGATGCGATCCGCAAACGCAAAGGCACACATGACAATATGTTGCGCCCCTCTCTGGGAGTAGGTGGATATTGTCTCACCAAAGACCCCGTGCTGGCAAATTGGGCCATGGGCGCTCTCTTTGACCTCCCCGGTGAACTCTCTGTGGCGATCAACAGCGTGAATATCAATGACACCATGCCTCTGCACACCATTGATATCATCAAAAAGGAATTCAAAGAGGTTAAAAATCTCAAAATCTCCTTATTGGGTGTAAGCTATCTGGAAAATGTGGGTGATACGCGCCACAGTCCCTCCAAGACTTTGGTAGAATTTTTACGCAAAGACCTGGCTCTGGTGCGTGCGCATGATTCGTATGTAGAGCATTGGGATGAACTGGAAGAAGTGACCGTGGAAAAAGACCTGCCTGCAGTACTGGAAGGTGCCCAGGTGGTGATCTTTGCCGTGGGACACGATCAATACAAGAAGCTTGAACCCCAGGAACTCATCGATATGTGCAAGACCCGTCCGCTCATCGTGGACTGCTCAAACTTCCTTGATGATGTTAAAATCAACAAATACAAAGGCTTGGGCTGCAAAGTTCGCGGCGTGGGTAAAGGTCACATCGTATAATAATAAGAGATTCTGCCGGGCAAGCAGTGCTTGCATCTTGGCAGCACAGATCTGGGGCGGGGAAACTTCGCCCCTTTTTTGGCAGGTAAAATGGATATGAACGAAGATCCGCAGCTGTATTACACAGAGATCAAAGAGCTTCTGCGCGAAAGTCTTAGCCACATGATTGAGGGGGATTTTTCTTCTCATCAGGACGACCCTGTCTTCATCACCAGAGCAAGCTATCCCATGTTTACAAAAGCCGATAATCTTCCGCTGTATCCGGATCTTATTCCAGAGGTAGTGCTTTCCTGGGCAAAGCTTGATTCTGCTCAAAAGTTCAGCCCGGAAGATATCTTGGTGCTGGATCTTGAAACCAGCGGTTTGGGCAGAGGCAGGAATCTGGCCATCATGATCGGTCTGGGCTATTTTCAAGATGGTGAATTCTATGTGGAGCAGATCTTTTTGCCCGATCCCGATGCGGAGGAAAACAGTTTTGATCGTCTGCGTGAGCTTTGTGAAAGCCGCTCTCTATTGATCACCTTCAACGGCAAAACCTTTGATGTACCCGTCCTGGAATCCAGGCTGCTCTATCATCAGATCTGGTTGGATCTCAGAGAAATGCAGCATTTGGACCTACTGCACATCGCCAGGAGGCTGTGGAAGAATAAATTGCCCTCATGTGCCTTGGAGACCATTGAATATTATGTTTTGGGTCATATCCGC
>CAXZAB010000310.1:0-2518 GCA_964293715.1 uncultured bacterium
GCTTTGCAAAACGGAGGTCTCACTTTGGGGGTTCTGGCCAGCGGTTTGGACATCATCTATCCTGCCCAAAATCTGGAGCTCTCCCGTAAGATTATAGGATCAGGCGCCTTGATCAGTGAATTTGAACCGGCAGCCAAGCCTGATCGCTGGAATTTTCCGGCGCGCAATCGCATCATCAGTGCTCTGGCCGATGCCGTTTTCATCGTGGAAGGTCCCCTCAGCAGCGGAGCCATGCTCACAGCCAAAAATGCAATTGAACAAAACCGGGAGATCTGCGCCCTGCCTGGAAATATCAACAACGCCAATGCCGAGGGGCCGAACCATCTGCTCAAAAATGGCGCCGCCTTGATCTCAAAAGCCGAAGACCTGATGTTTGTTTTGGGTATAGATTATGAGGAAAATCAGCAGCTGGAGATCAAAACTCTGCTCAGCGAAGATGAACAAACGCTGTGTGACCTGATGAACACAGAGCAGCGGCCGCTCAGCTTTGATGAAATGCTGATCAAAACCGCCTTCCCCATCGGCAGATTATCCACCGTGCTCACCAATCTGGAGCTCAAAGGATTGATCGCCAAAGAAGGCGGGAACACCTTTATTCTGATCTAATCGGTCAGTCCCGTACTGCTTTGACCCGATACATCATGCGGGAGGCTCCCAAGCCTACGCTCTCATGGGTGTATGAGGTTAGTGGATATGAAATTCGGGCTAAGAAAGAGAAATCTTCAGAATCGGTGGAGCAACTATTGGAATATAGATCATAATACTCTGGAGTAAAACCATTTCCATTCTCATCCAAATCAACGGGGTCCCATGAGATTACCGCGTTATTTCCCTGCATCTGAATAGAAATATTCGGCCCTGGAACCGCCATTGCTGGAGTCCAGGTAAAGGTAGCTCCTGGTTCGGGAAAGATTGCACTGCTTAACGTAGCACCATTATTGGCTGCAGTACCTGCTACGGAGGATGACCAGCCATCATTGGTTGTACGATTGGCAAAATTTGTCGCAGCAACGGCAGGAGCTGCTCTGAGGCCGATTTGTCCCGCACAGAGGTTAGCTTGCATCAATTGATAGCTTGTGATGACCTGCATGCCCTGCTCTTTCAAACAAATCTGGAAATTGAGAGATTCTCCCGTTGCATTCCTTCGGCGGTAGTGTTTCCATTGTACAATTAATTCCCTATATGGCGCTTCGCCCTGCTGTTCTATGCGGATTGATGAACCCGTTTGAGCCTGAAGGTCTCTGGCAAATCCGGCAATTCTGGCAACAAGCACTTCATCGGGAGTAATGTTTATCAGTGAGGCCAGAGGAGTACTATTATTAGTTGACTTCATATTTACAGCATCTTGACCAAAGCTTGAATTTCCCAAAGATATCCAGCCATTGGCGCTGATTCCTACCATATCGAAGCTATGCCCGGCAAATACGAAAACAAAACCGATCGGAAAACCTACTCCGGTTTTGGTAGTGGTACCTCCTCCGATTGCGATAGGGTCGACGAAGAAATGGCCGTCGGTAGTTGCATTACCCAAAAGTGTGCCGTCCGTGATTTCCACATACGGACTAACGCTATAGCTAAAGCTGTACTCAGACAGGTTATTCTGTCCCCATACATAGAGTATGCAAAGTAATAATGCCAGTAGAATGGCGCTTCTCTTCATGTTAAACCTCTTATATTATGCTTATTGTATCAGTGACGTCTCAAGGGTTGGTATAAATTCCAACTCATGTTTTTTACGTCTATTTGAGAACTTTTTAAGTTCTCGCTTCTTGCAATTTATCTAAGGTCATATGACCTGTTACAAAGTTTTTTATCTTCGCTTTTTCAGTCAAGCTCTTTTTCAAAGCAGCTCCCGTTTTACAACCCGTCGCACTGTCTTCAGACGGCGGCTTGTCACGCTAAATTTATCTCCTGTATCACTGGATTTATCCCTTGTAACGCTGTCTTTAGACGGCGCATGACAAGTTTTATCCTCCCCTCCGTACTACTGGATTCGATACGTCTCGTGTCGAACAATCTCTGCTGCTGGATTCGATATGTCTCGTGTCGAACAATCTCTGCTGCTGGATTCGATATGTCTCGTGTCGAACCATCTCTGCTGCTGGATTCGATACGTCTCGTGTCGAACCATCCCTCAGCCCTTGAAAGACGAAAGGTGGGGTTTTCAAACCCCACGCCCAAGATTCATCGCCGATTCAAGACGATTTCCGGGCCTTTTAAGGCACGGGCATGCGGACATTCACTCTATCTTCTCCCCTCAAGCTCCAGAGGCGGATCTCACCCTGAGGGCTATTTTATCTCAGCCCAACCGAAATGATCCCTAAAATATAAGATAAAGCTGCGGGTGCCTGGCCTTCAAAGGCCAGGAAATCGTCTTGGCCAGGTAGCAGCTTTCTGGCGTGGGGGCTAAAAACCCCCACCTTTCGTCTTTTAAGGAAGATGCGGGCGTGGGCAGCAATCTGTATTTATCCGGCCGTAACGCTGTCTTTAGACGGCGCATGACCAGTTTTATCCCCCC
>CAXZAB010000311.1:0-2513 GCA_964293715.1 uncultured bacterium
CGGTGGCTGCCGGGTAAATAGCTTGATAAAGCATCTCCAGCTCTGACCGTTCTACTTGACATACCGGCATCATCAAAATAACCCACCCAATTCTCAAAAGGCTGCATCTGTCCATTTACATTTACTGACACCACCCAACTAACCGGTGTCGTACGTGGGTTTGCTTTAAACCCATTGATAACCACCGGAGTTGGATGAATCCCGGGGTTGAATTGCACCTTGTATCCTATGGGTTGGGCCGAACGGCTTGTACTGTTTTGACTCCAAGACTGTGTTTGGTTATTGTAATTCATTATCTGTTCCTCACCATCATAGCTCCACAGGATTTGGTTTAGTTGTGAAGGATAAGTGGGAGGTCCCTGCATGTGTGGTTCAAACAAATACCCGAGTTCATTCCAGTACTCGCCATCGGTATCTGTCCTGTCATCCACTACGGGAAAAGAGAGCCAGTATATATTTGAAAGACTCACATCCGTGAAGTACTCTCTATGCTGATGTGGATAATAGATTGCTCCGATATCAGGAGGGGTGCCGTCTGGGTCTGTTTGAATTACTCCCTCGATTTCACAGCCGGCGTTGATAAGTGGGCTACGATTTTCATAATCCCAGAGCAGTGAATAGTCTCTATTGTCTGAATCAACGAACAGGGGATCAAGACCTGTGTTATCTTGTAGGGTAGATCCGACAAAGTAATCATCATTCACGTAATCAATGCCGATACTCAAATCATCTACATTTTGAACGCAACTGTTCTTTATATGGACTTTGATCTTAGGTCTTCTATCTTCATCACTACCTGCTGCAACCTGACGATCATTATTTGTTGGGTAATTCTCACAATTATTATTGATAATTACTGAGTTAGTGATGTTTATCTGCCTTATCAGTAGTCCCCAAGTAATTGTATCGATAAACACTGTATTACCACTTTCAGTTGTATTGTTTACAATGTCAGTGTTTATGATGTCAAAATATCCTTCTCTCTCAAAGTTGTTAATAATATTAGTCCTACTCTCATTATGATCTATTATCGTATCGGCAATACGAACATAGGAGTCATTGTCTTCACAAAATGCCCATATACGGATTGTCTCATCTGGGTACTGATAGTATGCGGAAATTCCGTTGTTATAAATTCTGCTATTTATTATCTCTGTATTCACTGAATACAATGATAGGGCTCCTCCACTTCTTGCAGTACCATACATAGCCTGATTGGAATATATCTGACAATCTGATATTTTCAAATAGTTTGGTACCACAGTTTGAGGTACGCCGACTCCTCGGCTTGATGTGTTGAGAGCAAATATTCCAGCTCCATGACCGCCGAAATTATTCCTAATATGGCAATTCACCAGCTCTGCATTTTTTGAATCTTTAATCTGGACACCCCCTCCCGGACTTGATAAAATTTTCATTCCTGCAACCAATCTATTGTCAGGTAGATGGGGAGGGGGAGGAGGTTCTATTCCCATATAATAATGACTCATTGCTCTTATCTCTTCAATATCAGCATTTCCATTTTGAACTATAAAGCCATCCAAGATGAAATGATTTGCACTATGACATTTTACACATGGAGCTACGTTATTCCCATCTATTATTGCTTGGTGAGGGAATGAACTTTCTATACGCAATGATTCGCATTCAGGTCCGTCAATCACGATCGGGTTATAAGTTCCAGGGCCTACATAAATAATATGTGGACCACCCAGATCTGATACATCATCAATAGCATCTTGTATGCTCACAAAAGGAAATCCACTTGAACCGTCTGCAAGCTCAGGATAATCTGCTGCTTGGTCAACATACACGGAAATTCCGTGCAGGCAGCTAAACCCACCTATCATCAAAAAAAGTAAAGCTACAGCCAGAAGCTTAGCTATTACTCTGGTGCGTAAGTTTGGGCAGGGCACCCCCCCCCCCCGTCGGATTTGTTGTGTTTTTCATCGTTCCTCCTTTCTTAGGCGATGTTGTGTTTCTAATTACCGGATATGATTTCCGGTAAACTAAATTCATATTATCATATTGAATCGGAAAACAACGGATTCTCTTTGCACCATATAGTCGGAATATTTTACTTATAAGCTGATCTATGCTTATAAACCAAAACTACGGCATACGTAAATGTCGTCAAGTACTTTTTTGCAGGCATCCACCAGTTTCTTAAGGGAGACTGTTCAAGACTGTTCAATTCCTCTCTGTTCAATTTCTCTCCCCAAGTCACGCCACTTTCTTTACACTTTAAGGTGAATAAGTGCTCAAGCCTGTTCCAATCCGTATTATCCAGGTAAAATACCTGCAAAGCGAGAACGGGATGCTATTTTAGACATCTACTTGGGATAGAGGGGCTTAGCTGCTTAGTATGGAAGAGAGTCTTTTTCATCCACTTTTTCATCCAAGGGATAAACCAGCATTCTTGGGTCATCCTTTCTTATTTGAGAGACTTGATCACATGTCTATCTACCCTTAATCAAGCGTTAATTCTTAACGCTTGATTAAGGGTAGATAAA
>CAXZAB010000312.1:0-2446 GCA_964293715.1 uncultured bacterium
GAACTAACATGATTGCCAATATCGATATCATCCTGCCGGCATATATAGACCTGATAAAGAACAATGAGCTTAATAAGCCAAAAGACCATCTTGCAGCTGCTCTTCATCGTATGTTAGATGAAGATTTTAAGTGTAGACAAAAAAGAGTAAGTGAGATTGTGAAATGCATTGAGAGACTAAAAAGAGTAAAGCATTCATTAGAAACCACAGTATATGATTTGCCTGAAAACCTTCAATTCCATGCACGTGAGGGGATGAGAGATATAGTAGAAGTTATAAAGTGTCAAATTGCGACATTAATGAAACAGAAGAGTGATTACTCTAAACCATAAGGCTTATTATTTTGAATGACTTATGATTAACGGGAAAAGAGGCTTTTCTGGCGTAGAGATAAAGTCACGGTAAAAGACCCAAGGAGGAAAAATGAGTATAATTCATGACCGCTTCGTAAACAATGAACTGCTTCAGTTCATTTCCCGCCCACAGTATGACAGTAGCTGTTCCATGTCTTCATTGACGGCAGTAATCAACTATCTTTTTTCCGACCAGATTGGCGTGAAAACGACAAAGCAATGGACCCAGGATATTGGGATAGGCTCACCAGAAGCCAACATGAACCCCGGAAACCAGACAGTAATGAAGTGGTTTGACCTGGTCTGTAAACACTGTGGGTTGAAAGGCAGTTGCGGGTTTTTCATCAGGGATGAGGATGTGAAGAATTGGGAAGACAATCCCAAGGTCGTTACTAAGCTTAAAGAAGCTGTAAACAGCAAGGATCAGACGCTGATCTACCACCTGAGTAATCACTACAATATTGTGGCAGGATATTTTGAAAACTCTACCGATCCAGACGAAGCCTACAATGCCAAAGCAAAGCTGGAATGATGGATAATTCTGGGCGAGCATTCAGATTATTGTCATATCCCGGAATTTGTCCTGAAGATAATTGATCTGTTGCCTACCAGTATTGTATCGGAAGATCATAAAAACCTGTTTAAGGAACGTGTCGGCAGCCCACCAATCTGGTGCAGAAGATGGGGAAGCATCAGGCATGATGTGATTAACACTCCAAAACATTGCATACTGCATTTCCAAAGAGATTAGCAATAATCGGTAAATATGGATTTGATTATAGGGGTGGCTATCAAGATTATTTGTACTGTAATCGAAGTGCTTGCAGTTTTACAGGTTTGGGGAGGATCAGTTATCTTGGTCATCCCCCGGCTTCCAAGCATAGCTGCCCCAATTTTCCTATATTAGTATAATCAATCCTTCAACAAATCCACATATATCCGATAATTCTCTTCGTCAAAGCAAGAGAAATAGACCTCTATCGAGGGCAGATCAAACATAGCCTTTCTGACAGTGCCTATCGCAATCTCAGCCGCTAATTGCTTCGGGAAACGATAGATCCCTGTTGAGATATTGGGGAAGGCTATGGATGTAAACTTATGTTCCGAAGCTATTTCCATACAGCAGCGATAGCAAGATGCCAGGAGTTCTGCTTCGTGCTGATCTCCACCCTGCCACACAGGACCCACAGTGTGGATCACATACTTTGCCGGCAGCTTGTGTCCACTGGTCAGCTTGGCATCGCCTGTCGCACATCCACCCAGGGTTTTGCACTCTTCCAATAGTCCCAAACCGGCAGCCCGATGAATTGCACCATCCACGCCACCACCACCTAAGAGGGATCTATTTGCAGCATTGACTATGGCGTCGCCGGTGAATTTTGTAATGTCTGATAATTCAATATGTATCATATTCTTAAATTTCCTTTTACATCCGATGATGGACAATGTCTTTAATAAACTCATGGTATTCTTTTGCGAATTTATTGGCAAGAGGTATTTTCGACTTTGCTAACTGTATTGCCCTTTCGCAAAGCCCGACTCTCACCTTTCCGATCGATTTGGCTTTAGCGGGCTTTCAAATCGAGATGACTCGAAATCTCAAGTCACCTCGAGTCGAAAACATATTAAAAGCAAGTTCGTGAAACAGGGAAGGAAGAGGTTTGAGGTTGTAGAGTTTTAAGGTTTTAGGGTTTTAGGGATTGGCGGGAAAAGTGGAGCAGCGTTTAGAAACAGTTACCTTGAGTCTTTCAAGGCCGGTTTGGGCAAAACGGCGTCCGTCCCTACATAAAACCCAGAACTGCTGCAGCCCCAAATCTCTCCATTGTCAATTCTCAATTTTCAATTACCCCCGATTCTATTTGACACATATGCTCATTCAAGATTGTGTGCAACAAAGCAAAAAATATGAGGAATAGATGAAGATTTTAGTATTAAACTGTGGAAGTTCGTCCATCAAATACCAATTGATCAGCATGCAGAACCATGAAGTAATGGCTGAAGGCATTGCCGAAAAGATCGGAGAAGACCTTGCGCTTTTTACTTATAAAAGCGAGAAATATACCAAGAAAAATCAGGAAATGGTGATTGAGAAC
>CAXZAB010000313.1:0-2441 GCA_964293715.1 uncultured bacterium
ATTTCAAGATAGTTGCTTCCCTCTCTTAATTCAGAGAGAGGGAAGCAGGAGATGATTACTTTCTGAGCATAGCCTTGGTGAAGTAATGATCCGGGATCTTGATATCGAAGGAGACTTCATCCACTATCATCGTAGTGCCATTGCCAGATTTTAGTTCATCTTTAAAAACTACCTGCAGGGGGTACCAGCGTTGGTTGATTTTGGTAACTTTGGACATGCGCATGGTCTTCAGCTTCTTGCCGCTTTTGGCATAGAGCTCTTGATACAAGGGAACCATGCGCTCTTTATCCACATAGATCACTCTTTTGCTATAAGCTAAGTCATCAGTCCTGGCAGCAAGGTTCAGCACGTAACAATTGCGCTTGTCATAGAGCTTGTCTTCCTCAAGTGTAGCAGTATAGGCCTTGGCCAGTTCCACTTCGTCCATAAAGTCTTCATAAGAGAGATCAGAGCCCATCACAGACTGTTTCAGCATGTTTCCAGAAATCTGGATCACGCGGTCGGTAGAAGGATCGTAAAGCCAGAGATCATCCTTGATCTTTAGCATCTTGGTGCCTTTTTCCCGGGCTGGGGCTGTGTACTCAGAATAGGCGATGTCATTGCCTTTGGCATAGCTCACCGTGCTCATGGTGCGGGTGGCTCTTCTGGTTTCTACTATCATCCGTGAAGTAGATTTTGAGGTCTTTGCGATCATGTTTTCATCTACCTTCGTCAGGATTTCTTCGGCTGTAATAGCTTGAGCGACGCCCGCGAAAAGCAGAATGGGCAAGATTATATATAGGATTTTCTTCATGTTTCCAGCTCCTTAAATAGTTTTGCAGTATTGCGGTGGAAAATGCCAATTCCGGCAAGCATTGCACCCAGTACGGTAGATGCCGGGCCAGGGATGATGCCCAAAAGCAAGTTTTTCAGCTCGAGGTTCGTATAGATTATATTTTCCACCATCATGGATGTGTCTTGGGTAAAGACACCGAAATTGAACCCGTTGACATGAAAGTACTGAATCAACCCTATGCCCAAAGCTGCTCCAATCAAGGAGCCGACTACACCGATGGCCAATGACTCTATGATCAACCAGCGGTAGAGACGTCCCTTGCGCTCTCCCATAGCCAGACGCAGGCCGAATTCCCCATAGCGGCGGATGCTGTTCAAAAGGCCAGCATTCCACAGAACTATACCGATGATCAGGACAAATACCACCGTGATCAGGCCCAGGGCAAAGCCCATATACCTCAGCATAAAGCCCATATCGTTTTGATCTGTAAGGGCCAGCATCTGAGGAGAAAAATCGTCCTCATCATTGTATTTGGCGTTGAATTCTTGTTTTATCTCTTGAACTGCATCATCATCATAGACCATTGAGGGCAGAAAGCCAAAGTATTCGGAAGCTCCCCCTGGCATATCCAGAAAGGCTCTGGCATCTTCGATATCTGTTACTATTCCTCCCCTATCCAGAGCGTGCACGCCAAAGCTCACCGTGCCGCTGATGATATAATTGCGGAAGCTCATAGCTCCGTATAGGGTAGAGCCCAGTAGGGTAACGGTAGAATCCAGCTCAAGCTGCAATTTGCTAAAGAGTTCTTCGCTGAGCAGAATCTCGCCAGCCGCCTCAGGAATCCGGCCTTGAATCAGGGCTTCATTTAGGTGAATGTCCTGGACAGCACTGGGATCGGAGAAGTCTATCGCCATGCCAAAGACGTCGCCTTGCTCCAGCGTGTTTCCCTTCTCATCCGGCACATCCATCAGCGCACTGAAATAGATGCGGGGAGTCCAGCGGACAAACGGAAAGTCCTCTTTCCACTGCTGAAATTCCGCTTCCGTCTCAATGAAGCCCAAGTCATAAGGTTTTTGCGAGATTTTTTCGGCATAGGCATTGGTGACTATCTTCAGGTGGCCGGTATCAAAGCGGGCGTTTTGCCTGACCATGGACTCCATATATCCGCTCATGAATGCAATTAAGAACACGGTGACCAGCACCCCGGCACTTACTATCAGTACCGGGAAAAAGCTGCGGGAGCGATCCCTCAGCAGGCCTTTTAAGACAAACAAAAACATTTCAAACTCCTTAGACCTTGCCCAAGAGGGCATCGGTCGCTTTCATGCGGGCGATCCGGTAAGTAGGCATCCAACTGGCCAGGGCGGTGATCAACAAGACCAGAATGAAGGTGGACAAAAGCATTGATGGTGAATAGTAGCATTTTATAGGCTCAGCAGTTCCGGCGATGCTGAGATTAGACATTTCTTGGGGGATTTTATAGCCACTTACACCGAAATAGATAAAGAGCGGCAAACCCAAAATGCTGGTGGCCACTGCGGCAAACACACTATACAAACAGCCTTCGATAGTAAAGAGTTTCACGATCTGCCTTTTGGTCATCCCCAAGGCAATCATCGTCGGTGGTGTGTCCGGTTTCTTCGGAGGCTGGGTAGATATCGTGTTA
>CAXZAB010000314.1:0-2440 GCA_964293715.1 uncultured bacterium
GAGTTATACAATATCTCTATGAAAAAGGTAGATACCGTCACACTGGGGCTCACGGACACACTTATGCTCAATCCCCCCGCATTATTCGTTATTGTGGCACTTATCACCACACTATTCAAATCCGGGATCATGGCTGCCACCTGCTCGGATAGCTCCGTGAATGCCGTCTGTCCCGCATACTGCGCATGCTCGTGTATAGTATCTGCCTTGCTATCCACTATCGTTATCAATCCCTGATGCTCTGCTGCTGAAGCTTTGAGCGCCAGTTCATCGGGTATCCCCGCCAGATAATCGTTGATCGCCTTGATCAATCCATCGATTGTGTCCAGATTCCAATTCAGGTCACCAGCCACTCCCACGTCTCCCGCAGCCGGCTTACGCAGAGCGTAATTACTCGTCGTTGTTATTGCCATCGGTCAATCCTCCCCTAATATCCATATAACTCTCCATAACTGTTCCCATAGCCCGTCATCCCCACTATGTCCAGGATAGCCTCTTCCTTGTCGATGTAGCTGCTTTCAAAGCTAAATTTCACCTCATCCACGCCAAATCTATGATTGTCGCTCAGACTGGGAAGCTTGTCGATCTCACAGGGAAATTGCTGCACTTCAGCATCCACCTCAAAGGCTATGTACAACTTGTCAAAGTGTGTCAGTAGCTCAATCAATTCCTGATACTCGCTCCCGCTCAAGACGTCCTCGATGCTGATGCTGTCCGCCCGATACTTACCCCGCTTTATCACGATGCTGGGGTCAAACGCATTCTTTGCCGTCGTCTTCCACTTGATTACCGGCTTGTAATCTACCGAGGCATCAGGCAACAACACCGACGCAAACACACCCTCATGAAACGACGCAATCAATACCCCATTCATCATAACCTCCAGGCCTTTAGCTTCGCTTGATCTTTTGCCAGGCTTTTCTGCACTTCCACCACCCGATATTGCTTATCTCTCACATTAAGGGTAGAAAACATCTCAAGCTCTCTGCCACTATCATCCACTGTTATCTCAGCCATGACCCTGCCTTGGTATGCTGTCCGGTAATAGTCCTGCAGTTCAGATATCAGAAGATCAGCATCCCCCTTCAGACTATCCAAAGCTTCAAATGATGGCAATACCCGCTTTTCTCTGCTGAGCTTAAATGAAGAACAAAATTCATCCAGAATACCGTTATACTGTGTGGACATCTGCTCATTATTAGTAATAACCAGGCTCCCGTCACCCCGTGACAGGATGTTCAGATTGCCCAGATTCACAAATATCTTCAAAACATCAAGCATTGTTGCCTCCCTAACTACCAGATTAGCTGCAACGATATTGCCACTATACTTTAGCTTATGCCACACCCTTCCTGTCAGCCAGCCTTCCTGCTCGGTTACATAGCTATATCCACCAAGCTCAGTTACGTTATTCCAGGCAGTCCCATATTCTCTCTCATGCTGAAGCATCAATGAATTCAGATATGCTTCTGCCTGATCTTCGCTATTCTTCTCGTTTTCCCTCTCGCTAAGATCGATTACTTCCAGGCATATCCGGTTGTAGAAATTGAAAATTTTACCTTTAAAAACCGGGACATAACCTGAGAATATGTAATCTGGCAAACCTTCCGGTGGTCTTATTATTGAATATTCAAAATGATAAAAGCTAACCCTGTCATCATATTCGCAAAAGCCCTTTCTGGTCTCAACAATGCTCTGGATGTCCTGAAACGCCGGATTGCTAATTGCGTTTCCCAGCCATATCGTGCTCCATATCTCCAGCTCTCTGTCAATATTGATGTTCTCAAAGTCCTGCTCTATGCTTATGCCAATCCCTGTCTCATCCAAGATATAACCCTGCATCAATTCCAGTAATCGTCCCAAACTGATTGTTTTTTCTGTTTCCGGAACCAAGTCTGCTAAATCTATATCTCCATATTTTACCAGCAATTGCATATACGAGTATCCTGTCAGCTTGACCTGCTCATTTCCAAAGTCCAAGCTTATATTATCACAGTCTATATACCCCGTGAAAACGATCTCTTCTCCTGCTCCGGTTTGTTTCAACACCTCACACAAACCTATCCCCATCTCTGCAATCTCGATCAAGTGATCCACCAGCCATCCGTCCTGCAACAGGCTCATTTCCACCCGCTGTGGCTCCAAAAGAAAACCATTCACCTCAGCGATTCTTAATGCCGAGATGCTCACATCCAATAGCCCCTCATCAACCCCGTATTGCTTCGTGTCGCCCGCTATTGCCAATCGCACCTTATACACGTGCTCCGCCTCGTTTTACTGCTCCAGACAGGTTCTTTTGATTTACCAGGCTGTCGTCTGCTTTGTCGATCACATCGTTCGGATCTATATAAACCACATTCACAAATTCTTTATCCTGAAGGTCTCGCCTCAGCCATCTGATCTCTTGTAGCAAGTCTGTATTGGCACCCTGGAGGCTCAC
>CAXZAB010000315.1:0-2431 GCA_964293715.1 uncultured bacterium
AAAATAAGCCCTAAGTTACGCATATAAAACCTCCAAGGTGTTTTTTTCTAAAGATTAGCTGGTCAGGATTTATGTCAAGTTGAAAGTTGCAAATATCATAAAAATACCATGGTGTATCAGGCATCACTTTTGTGATGATGGGAACAATCTGTGGGAGAGATGGCGATCCATAATGCAAGTTTCGTTGAACAAAATAGATATCTCCGTATGCTGATCAATATTCGGAATCAAGTTAACGGTTTTAGCCGTCCCATGTCTCTTTATCCTTGATCGAGCCAATGGCGTTTTCCTTGTCTTGCAGTTAATCACAGCAATGGATTAGATTTAATAAATAGCAAGCTTTTTAGTCACTATCATATTATAGAAAGTCTGTAGGACAAACCGCTGATATTTTTAAGCAAAAAATACCCCTCCGAAGAGGGGTTTAAATTACAGATTTTTTCTTAAACTAACCGATACTATGTTCTTTAAGAAGGCTTAGTTTTTAATAATTTTCTGTACCATACTTACTAATGGCTGAGCCTGTAATTCTGCATATTCGCAGCTGGAACAGCTCAGTCTCTTAAACTCCAGTAAAGCTTATAGGATATGCTTCCTTTTGTAAAGGCCTGTGGTCTTACTGGACGCGAGACGCATCCAATCCTGTAGCGCTGTCACTCACATTTCCAGACTTACAGAGTCCTTCCTGCATAGGATGACGTGTAGATGTCGTGTAGATAAGAGTATTTTTTCCTGCTATCTACACATCATCTACACGACAACGAACGGGGATGGAAGCAGTCTGGCAGCAGCAGGTCTAAGCTAAAAGTCTGTCAGCTTGGGGCATATTAGCTTGAAATAAGGAGATGGTGGTACTGGCTGATTCTTCAGACAGGTACCAAACATGAGCTGACCAGAGCTTTCGAGTTTACTCGTGTCGGATATCTTGCTAAGTCTAAGGCCAAAGCGTTCTGCGGCAGTGCTATGTGGATATCCCCGGAACCGCGCTGGCATTGCCATCCCTGATCGCGTTATACATCGGACTCATGATCTCCACCCCCGCTTCGGCGAAATTATCAAGGATGTTTTTATGCAATTCCGTGTAAGTCAAAATTTGGGTATTCGGCCTATCCGTATAGGCACAAAGTTGGTATTCCACACAGTGATCCATGAGCCTCAAAATATTGACATAGGGCGACTTCTGTGTGTTGACACCATCGCTTTTCAGCGCTGCTGAGATCAGGAGTTCATAGACCTTTTGCCAAGGCACGTCATAACGGACGCTGAGCTCGGTATGCAGGACCAGGTTGCCTTCGCGGGCATAGGAAGAGTAGTCCATGATATTGCCCGAGAGTACGATAGCATTGGGGATGGTAACCTCTTCATTTTTTATCGTTTTTATGCGCACCACCAGCAATGAGGTCTCCAGCAGGGTTCCTTTTTTGTCGCCAATGCGCACAAAATCCCCTATCCTGTAGGCCCGCATATAGGTCAGGATGATCCCCGCAATGATATTGGCGATGGCCGAAGAAGAGCCCAGGGATACGATCACACCCACAAAAATCGAGATACCTTGAAAAGCCGGTGAACTGGAGCCGGGCAGATAGGGGAAGATCACCACCACCGTGAAGAACATGATCAGGAATTTCACGATTTGATAGGTGGAATCAGCCCATTCCGGATAGAAATTCGAAAAGCGCAGATTGCCTTGTTCGATCTCATCAAAGATATAGCGTAAGAACTTGAGTAAGTAGCGGGTTACGATTACCACCACGATGATGAAAAAGAGGCTGGGCAGATAGTTCAAAACCGCTTGACCCACTCCCATCACTGGATTCATGATATAAGCCTGCAAGCGCTGGCCGATTTCGTGAGTGGCGGGAATCACCAAAAGTACGAAATACAGCGTAAAATAGAATAATAAAGCCAGCAAGATAAAGCGCACCAAGGCGATAATGGTTCTGGCCGCCCTGCAGAATTGATCGGTAGAAAGTAACTTGATGCCTCTGAAGGTAAAGCCTTCTGGATTTGCCGTTTTCAAAGCTATGATCAGGCTTTGCAGATATTTGATCATCTTGCTGAGCATCCGGAAGATAAAGATGCTGATGCCCAGAATCAGCAATACAAATAAGACAGTTTTTACGATCAGGATGATGCTCTGCCGCATGCTCAAATGGATAAAAAGCGGGATAAACTCATCTGCGATCAGGTCATAATAGCCTTCCGCGATCTCGGGCAAAGGTTTTTGCAAAGCCAGCGAATCCGCTATACCCGCGGTGAGAATGGTCTTGTCTCCATAACGGACATCGTATTGACCATCCTGACCATAGACGTGCAAACTGTCCCGATAAAGGCGCTTGTTTTCAGAAAGCTTTTCCAGCCTTTTGCTGATGATGTCGGAACGTTCCAGGGCCGAGAAACTGCCCAGGCCGCTGTAAACATAAAAGATAAC
>CAXZAB010000316.1:0-2424 GCA_964293715.1 uncultured bacterium
TTCCTGCGAACTTATCCTCATGCTTGATGAGGCTAAAGACCTCGTATCCTATCTCTGGGCAAAATTCGGACATCAAGGCAATTTTAAGTTTACGTTTCAAACTGCCAAGTAAAACACTTCACGGGCATTCATCACAATTTTTTGACTATGTTCCAACAATCTTCCCTTAGTTACATGGATCGTACGGAGTATACGGATTCATACGGATATTTTCTGTAATAAACCAGCTAAAATCCTCAAGCTTCCCTTGTGCGTTAGATTTGCTTTGGAAACGCTTTCGACTCGAAAGCGAATTAAAATTATGTTAAGCGCCAAGGCAAGAACCAAGGTCCCTGAAAGAGAATTATTTGCTGTCCACAAAGGTTTTAAGCCTGCTATCTGATCTTTTACCTACTCATTTTAAAGTAAAGGGTTAATATATCTCTTGACTGATAAACTGCCCTTATTATATAATGGACATAAAATCTGATCTATAGATACAAGGAGGAAGTATCATGTTTTTAACTGGAAAACAGCTAATGGAAGTGTTTCACAAGGCGAAGAAAAATCGCTTTGGCATCATTGCGTCAAACGTCGTGTTTGACACCCAAATCAGACCGATCATTCAAGGTTACAACAGCGCAGGCTCGGACGGTCTTTTGCAGATGAGCTCCGGAGCCGTAAAATATGCGGCTGGAGAATCTCAAGATATGCAGGTAGGCGCAAGGTTTATATCCACCATGATCAAGACCTTTGCCGCCCAATTTCCCAAATCCGGGATCGGCTTGCACATTGATCATGCCACCCCTAATTACTTTGATTTTATCATATTTTGTATTGAAAACAATCTGGTGACTTCGGTAATGATCGATGCCTCCCAGGAAAAGCTTGAGGAAAATATCCGCGTCACCAAAGAAGTGGTGCAAGTGGCTCACAAACACGGGATCCTGGTGGAAGGCGAAATCGGCCATATCAAAGGCACCGAAGATGAGTTTGTCTCCGAGACTGAACTTTATACCCATCCTGAAGAAGCGCTGGAATTTGTGCAAAAGACCAATGTGGATCTTTTTGCCGCCTCGGTAGGCACAAATCATGGGGTTTCCAAAGGCGAAAACATCGTCTTGCGTCTTGATCTGATCAAGGAGATCGATGATCTTTTGATCAAGCACAAAATGGAACGTGGACTGGTGCTGCACGGAGCTTCCGGGCTCACAGTAGAGCAACAGCATAAAGCCATCAAAAACGGTGTGGTCAAGATCAATAAAGACACCCACTATCAGATGGATATGGCAGAAGAAATCCAAGCCTATTGGGAGAAGAATAAGTCTGCCATAGTTTGTCCACCCGATGTCGATCCCAAGGATTATGTGCCCAACAAGGGTAAATTTGACGCCCGCAAATGGCTGATCAAAGGGGAAGCCAGAATGCAAGAGAGTGTAAAGGAATTCTGCCATATCTCAGGCAGTACAAATAACAGCATTTTACTATAAAAAGCTGTTGTAATTAACGACAAAGGAGATCATTATGACAAAAGTCGCGATTAATGGTTTTGGCCGGATTGGTCGTCTCGTACTTCGTGCATTTCTAAAGTATCATCCTGATGTAGAAGTGGTGGCAGTCAACGACCTTACCGATGCCAAGACCCTGGCCTATCTCTTTAAATATGATAGTGTTCACAAGATATTTGATGGAGAAGTGTCCCACGGTGAAAACCATATCACCATCAATGGTAAAGATATAAAAGTATTCTCGCAAAAAGACCCCGAAGACCTTCCCTGGAAGGACTTGGGAGTAGAGTATGTGATAGAAGCTACGGGATTTTTCAATACCAAAGAAAAAGCCAGCAAACACCTGAAAGCCGGAGCAGAGAAGGTAATTCTCACCGCACCGGGCAAAGATGATGTGGATGCCACCATCGTGATGGGTGTGAACCATCTGAACCTTAAGGCTACAGACCTCATCGTGTCCAATGCCTCCTGCACCACAAACTGTCTGGCCCCTATCGTCAAAGTCTTGCACGATAAATTTGGGATTGTGGGTGGTCTTATGACCACGATCCATTCTTATACCACGGATCAACGCATCCTGGATCTGTCTCACAGAGACCTGCGCAGAGGCAGAGCTGCGGCCATGAGCATGATTCCCACCACCACCGGTGCGGCAAAAGCCATCGGCCTGGTAATCCCCGAGCTCAATGGGCTCTTGGATGGACTGGCCGTGCGCGTGCCCACTCCGAATGGCTCGTTGGTGGATCTCACCGTCACTTTAAAACGTGAAGCCAATGTAGATGAGATCAATCAAGCCATGAAAGAAGCTGCCGACAGCTATCTCAAAGGCTATCTGATGTACACCGATGAACCCATCGTGTCCATCGATGTCGTAGGCAATTCGTACTCTTCTGTTTTTGATAGCGGAGCCACCTACGTGAAAGGCAATATGGCCAAA
>CAXZAB010000317.1:0-2387 GCA_964293715.1 uncultured bacterium
TATTTCATTAAGAGCATCTTATTGCTGAGTATGCTTTCTGAAGTGTGAAGACGATAGAAATACAAGCCAGAAGATACCTCTTTTCCGGCTTGATCATTTCCATTCCAGGTAAAGCTGTGTGCTCCAGCAGCGAGATCGGCTACGCACAAGGTTTTTACTTTCTGTCCCCTTACATTGAAGACCTCCAGGATTACGGAGGTATCCTTGCCGAGATGAAACGAGATTTGTGTAGTTGGATTAAATGGATTGGGGTAGTTCTGGTTTAATATAACAGCGGCAGGAAGCTCTGAATTATCAGCTTCCCCCTTAAGAGAGATATAGCCATAATCCCCTATATCTCTAAGGCGAAGGCTGCTGGGGACAAAGCGCGCTTCAGACGAATTATATACTGTATATTCGTGCATCACAGCTTTTCCCTTGGCTCCGTAATGCAGGGCGATCTGGATATTCTCATCAGCACTGGTATTATCATAGTAGAGATTGATATCCATAATTTCATGATCTACCACCACTGCACCAATACATTGATCTCCCGCATACACGCCAAGCTCATCCGGCAGATTTTCGGGATCAAGCTGCACATATAGCGGAGTATAATCCATGGTTTCGGTGTACGTAAACTGAGCCGGTGTGGCTCTGGTATATGAACTGACGGGAGCACCATAAGAGTACCAATACATTTCAGAAGGAGCGCCGTCAATGAGCTGCAGCTCTACCATGCTCTCCTCCGACAAAGTAAATCGGGAAGGGTCCACGATCCATCTGCTACCCAGACTTCTATCTTCCCGGCTGGTGCTCCAGGTCTGAGCTTTGATGCTGTAGATATAATCCAGATAGCTGGCGCCACCTCCATCGGGAATAAGCTTTGATAGTGCAGCATCTAAACTTTGGGTCTGAGACACAAAGTAACCTACCCAATTCGAAAAGTAGGAGCCATTTACATCCACGCAAAGCTCGACTGGTACAGTAACCGGATTAGCGCGAAAACCGCTGATGGTGAGATCATCGGGCTGTTGGTGTGGCTCAAAATAAAGCTTGAAGCCTTTGGGGGCGGTGGCCTGATAATCCTTATTCTCCCAGAATTCTTCTGAGTCATAACTCATTTCATCTTCATCGGCCGCATAGCTCCAACCGATGATTTCAATTTGTGGAATGGGATTGAATAGCATATGATCTCGAAACATGTAGCCCAGTTCATTCCATGCCGTTCCATGTGGGGCAGATACTGTATCTAACACCGGAAAACACTTCCAATAGATTCCACGATGCGGGGTGATTTCATAGCTATAGGTTTTCACCTCATGCGGGTAATATCGGTAGCCGATATCTTTCCGGGTACCATCGGGGTCATTGCCAGAATTTGGATCTCCGGCATCAATGCAGGGGCTGGGGCCATTCACATCCCATTTTAGCGCATAAATCTCATTAAACGGGTCCTCAAACCGAGGATCCAGCGAGATATTGTTGGCTCCGTTTACAGCTTCCTGGGTGTCACAATAGTAATACACTGACGCAAGCCCTGTATTGAGCGTCTCATTTCCCCATAGGATACTGTTGCGGTAGGTGTTGGCCCCAAAGCGGCCTTCATTGGCTACGCCGTTATCGGTAATCGTACAATTTTCTAATAATGCACCATTGACAGATACTGCTACCCGGTTCGAATGAAACAGACAGTTTTGGATGGCCCCACGTGAGGCCCAGTTTCCGTTCATATCGCTGATGCCGACGTCATTATTGCGAAATATGCAGTTTGCAAGGCTGACACTCATTACATCCCCGTCAAAATTCAGAGGAGTACCAAGCTCATAATCTTCAAATATACAATTTTCAACGGTTAAGGCACTTTCATGAATCTGGGTCGAATTATCATTGTCTCCTCTAAAGGTGAGGCCTCTCAGCTTGATTGTATGGATCTGCTGACCTAACGAGACCAGCTGAAACGATTCCGCTATTACTACGTCTTCGGGATTGTTGGTATCGCTTCTCAGCTCCAACTGTCTGTTGATGTAGTGCAGGTCATCATTGTCATAAAGACCCCGCAGGAAGACTAAAGAGCAATCATCGTTTGCGGGTAACTGGGTTAAAGCGTAGGCGATTGATTCGAAGGGATCTCTCATAGTGCCTGTTCCCGGGGCAATGTCGGGGTCCCCAACGTAAAAATCAATAGCGCTCAATATACTGGATATTGAGATAATGGACACGATCACGAACAGTCTTGCCATGTTCTTCCAGGTAAGCTGTGTCATCTTGTGGTGTGAAGGGCGATAAAAACTTGGGTTCATTTTCGGACTCCTAATCGTACTTTAATTAAGTTCATTTCAGACTCAAATTAGCACCAGCTACGGGATACCACCTAAAACAAGTCCTGTATTAGCTGATTTCGAAAG
>CAXZAB010000318.1:0-2373 GCA_964293715.1 uncultured bacterium
GCCTGCAGGTCCGCCACTTTAAAGAGGAAATTCTCCAAAATCTCTTGGCCGCACAGGCTGTGATGCACTTCTGGATGAAACTGTAGGCCGTAAATGGACAATACGCGGTGCTTTATGATCACATTTGCTGAATCCTGCGTAGAGGCCAGCGCTCTGAGTTCAGAGCCCAGAGACTTCACTTTATCCGCAGGGCTTTGCCAAACCCCAGTTCCGCTTTCTATTCCGTCCAGCAAAGGGTCTTTCACAGATATTTGTAGCTCCGCTTGGCCATATTCATGTCCGGTGGCAGGGGTTATATGAGCGCCAAAATGCTCTGCTACCAATTTTATGCCATAACCGATGCCCAGGATGGGGATACCGAGCTCCCAAATGCCCTCATCAGCTTTGGGGCCTTGGATCTGAACGCTGCCGGCCAGGATCAGCGCCTTGGGATTCAGGGCTTTAATCTTGGCTAAAGAGTAGCTGTAAGGATGAATCTCAGAATACACACCGGCTGCCCGGATCTTGCGCGCCAGCAACTGCGTATAAGGAGAACCGAAATCCAGGATGAGCACAGTATCAGTCATGATTTTTACCGTACAAAGGGGTTGTTGAGCTTTTCCATCCCGATAGTGGTGCGGGGGCCGTGACCGGGGAATACCACAGTATCATCGGGCAGGGTAAAGAGTTTGTTTTTGATGGAAGAAATGATCTGTTCGTGAGAGCCACGCGGGAAATCTGTGCGTCCGATGCTCATCTCAAACAGAGTATCTCCGGAGATCAGGAACTTCCCTGTCAGCAGGCAAATGCCTCCGGGGGTGTGGCCGGGGGTATGGATTACCTTGAGCTGCTGAGTCCCCAGCTCGATAATATCGCCATCCTTTAGCAGCCGGTCTGCCGGCACGGGTTTTAGCGGGCTGCCCATGAATTCACTAAGGTTCTTCTTGTTGTCCAAAAGCATCTTTTGATCCGCTTCATGAATCATGATGGGGCAAGCAAAAGCCTCTTGATAATAGCTGTTTCCGCCAATGTGATCACCGTGACCATGGGTATTCACGATGCCTTGTATCTTCAGTCCACGTTTCTTAACGAAATCCACAAGCGAGCTTTCCGGAGCCGCGGGATCGATGAGCAGGGCCTCTTTTCCGATGTCATCCCAGATTAGCCAGGTATTGGTCTGAAAGGCGGGCAGGAGGTTAAACATTTCGATTTTTATCATTTTATATCCTTTTAGTTATACGTAATCATATATTGTTTAATGAGTTCTGGTGCAACCTTCAGTCCTTCCCGCTCTGTATAAATGCCGTCTTTATAGAGGACTATTGTTCCGCTTTGAGGGGCTTTGGGGTGATAGAACCAGAAGATGTTCAGGGCTAAACTTAAGATCCCGGGATCAACCGGATCACCGGTCAAAACTCCCCAAGGCCCGGAATAGCCTTTGGCTTTTAGCAGAGTATGCCCCTGGTTAAAGCGCTTGAGGTTGTCATTTTCCTTTTGATTTCTGCTGATGATGAGTTTGACGGAATCATTCAGGCGAAAGTGCCGTCCATAGGCCAGCAAGGCCAGATTCTCCTCATCCATTTGCCGATGGGAGATCAGGTCCTCAAGCCGGAGCGTGTAATTTTTATCTGTAAGCAGGCAACCTCCTGCCGGTGCGGGAAAGCGGGTAATGCCCAGCTCTTCAGCCAGTTCAAATTGACGGGTTCGCCCTCTGCCGGAGATATCTAACATGTCGGCAGGATCCACCCAACCTTCGCACAGGGGTGCGGTTTCCAGCAGAAACTTCTGCGAGAGGGGGCGGATAATGAGATCGCGGTAACCGCTGAGATTTCCCACCTGGTTCATGGCATTGCGGCGCTGGCTCATCGGCCTTTGCCCCAAGACTTCACCGGAGATCAGATAGTGGGCACCCAGTTCGCTCAACATCTCTCCCGCAGCACGAAACATCAGAGCATGACAGTCTATGCAGGGATTGAGATTTTTGCCAAAATTGGTGGCGGGGTCCAGCATCATCTTGAGATGCTCGTTAGAAATATCACGTACGATGAGGTCGATATCGTTGTCCCGGGCAGAGGCCAGGGCTCTTTCGATAGGCATATAGGGCGTGAGGAAGTACACCGGATACACCTGGTAGCCGGCTTTTTGCATCCATTTTACGGCGAGCAGGCTGTCCAGTCCGCCAGAAAACAGAGCAATCGCTGCGTAATCGGATTTATATTGCTTCTTCATCTTAAGCAAAGCATTATGCTGCCTAATATCTGTCAAGGATTTTGGCGAGTTTGAGGGTAGCTCAGTTTTTGGGAAGGATGGATATGTGTCGGAATGTGGTTTTTTCTCTAACCGAAGAAAGAACTATTATCCACCACACAAAAATAATCGCCAATCCACGACCCC
>CAXZAB010000319.1:0-2364 GCA_964293715.1 uncultured bacterium
TAAGTAGTCCGGTAGAATAGGCTGGCACATTAAAGCTGCAATCGCTTAGATAGACATTGGAGTTATATATTGTGTTGCTCACCGCGCCACTTATCTCAGTATCATCCAGGGAGATTGTGCTTTCGTTTGAAGCGAGTATTCCTTGCCATCTCTGGCTTTCACCTATGCTCTGCAATGTGCTGCTGGTAGCTGTTATCTCCGAGTCATCAATCGTGATTCCGGAAGCATAACCCCAGGAGCAGATAGCCTCATTGAAGTTGATGCTGCTTCCATCTTCTACCATTATGCTCACACTGTCTGCGATGGTAACTGAGCCAGCCAGATTCAGGATTGAGTTTCCCTTTACCAGGATTGTAGAATGAGGCAAGATAGTGGTTTGGGTGCCAGTTTGAATCGTAACCTCGGCACCATTGTCTATAGTGATGGGCCCGGAAAGATAGGCAAGCTTGCTTAAATGCGCTTCTGTATTTACCAAGCTTGGGAGAGTAGCACACATTTGCAGGTATTTACCGTCACCTGCATCAACAGGCACTATGATTCCCTCGGTTGAATTCTTATGAATTTCTCCATCATACAAATCATATAGGGCAGTGTGCGTTCCGTAGATTGAGCTTGTATCATCCAAAAGACTAAAAACTACTTCCTGTAGATCAAAAACACTGTACTTACTGGGATATTGAGCAACAGAAAAAGTCGTAGGGTCTGAACCGTCGATCGTTTTATAATTTGCTCTGCGATTCACGATCATGAAGGCAGGATTTGAATAGCTGTCCAAATAGTATCCACATTGCACGAAACCTTGATAGTGAAGTGGATTTTGCTGATCTTTGACCTTCAGATCAGTCAGGTTCATAACAAATAAAACCGTATCCGCATCTGCTCCAGTCAATCCTATCGTATTGCTGCCTTGCCAAGAATATCCATTTCCTCCACCGATCCCTTTTATGCATTCAATATATCTCGATATCTTACTGTTAGCCTGTTTTATTGCTTCATAAGTCAGAGGAAACTCTTCCGGTGCATTGAAGCTTGCCCGGGTATCAGGTTCATCACCATACCTGGAGTAATACTCATCATTAACGTATGCTCTTGGAGTTGTATTCACGTATTTTTGAGAGATTAACGGTGCATAATCTCCGCTAACTGCTAAATTTGCCATATTTTTCTCTTGATAGCCAAACAATCGATAATTAATGACTCCATCAGGGTCATAGCACAAGGGTAATAATTGAAGCATTTTCTGAGTCTCATGCGGAGGTAGTATCCATGATTTCCACTTATCAGTATCCCAATGTCCAAAGGATTGTACAACCGGATAAAATAGTCGTGACCCATCTCCTGAAGCATACTTCTTGGTTGCATCATAGACTTTTATCAATTTATCATCAAGAACCTTTTGAAATCCTTCTTCATCGTTCAGGTTTACAGAAGCGTTATCAGGTCTAAAGGGATAAATATCCGGCATTATAATATTCGGTGCTGTGATCTGGGTAAATGCTTTTATGTTATCGTAATATTCAGTATTAAGACCACCAGGATTCTCGGAATCGGCTATCATAGGAAACTTTCTGTAATGCTTATCATAAGATGCAGTCATAAATTCAAGACCTGCAGGCATTGCATTCTGGATCATTTTATATGCTTTCCATTGTCCCTGCATAGGTTCATCAAGACTGTATATACCCTGAAAACCGTTGGAGGATGAGGGAAAATCAGAAATCTGGTTACCTATGCTTTGAGCTAAGCTTGAGTTCATAACTATATCATGGTACAATTGATCCTCAATTTCCACAGATTTCAGTGATAGCTCGCAGTTATCATGCCAATACATTCTGGGATTCAAGTTCACCAAATTCCAATGTGACCAGCTTCCATACCAAAGCAGAGAATCATCCATGAGATCCTCATAACTGATCTTTATAGTTACATTAATCTCGTCCGTGGGTGATGGTAAATTGAGGTAATCGCCCCAGGTGAAGTCTGTCTGTTCACCAAAGGTTGAATTAGCCATATTTGTATGAGCTAAAGGACACGGGGTGCTTTCATACCAGGTATTGGGGTCGTTATTGTGATATCTGTATCCACAAGGATGGAAGCTTACAAGCGGAAAATCCAAATCCAGGCCTATTCTTACTGATTCTATGTGAAAATTATAGGTTATGTAAATGTAGTGATCATCAATATTGCTATCGATTGGCCGCTTAATTAGAAATTCCTGTCCTATTCTAATGCTATCCCCAGAAGCATTTTGCCACCGATAGAATAAGTCAGTATAGGCATATCCTGGCTCGTCTTCTCCGGGTGTACATTCCCAATAATTTTGAGTACTATAACGGTGTCCAATTCTCACTAAATTACCTTTTT
>CAXZAB010000320.1:0-2357 GCA_964293715.1 uncultured bacterium
CACTCATATCTTTTCCCTGCCAGACCATTTGATAATTGCCTTTGTTTTGGTGCTCACTTACCAGAGTGTTTACTAATTGGCCTTTTGCGTTGTAGATATTGAGGCTTACATCCCCATCGGATGGAACGCTGTAGCTGATCGTGGTACTGGGATTGAAGGGATTAGGGTAGTTCGTCAAATACAGATTGGCTACAGAGGGGCTTAGTGCTTCCTCATTCCCGGTATATCCTTGAGATTCACAGCAACCGATATCGATTCCAGACCCATAGACCCGGTTAAAGCCAAAGGCAACATATTCAGGAATAGTATATCCCGCTGGCAAGATTGCGGGGTCCATGCTTCCGGCATCAATGGCTGGAGAATAGCCATTTACGTCATCTGAAAACAGACAATAGAAGCTGGGCAAGGTCGGATCATTACCGCTAAACAAGGGATCAGTACCGATGAGATTGTTTGAACCCCAGTCCAGGGATTGATCTTCGTACACCCTGTAGATATTCTGTGATTTACTGAAAAGGCTGTTTTCAATAATAGTATCAGTGGTTGTTCTGATGTCGTAGCTATTGCTGTTGTTGGAAAATATGCAATTCACTATGCGGTTAGTATCGGCTCCAATGAGCAGATAATCTGGATAGCTACCGGTATTATTGGCGAAGGTGCAATTGATAAAATCAACACTCTGCCCACCAAAGATATCAATATCTCTGGCTCCGCCGCTGGTAGTATTGCCTGCAAAGAGACAATTATCAAATATAACCACCTGGCTGGATCCTGGCCCGAAAAAAGTACCGAAATTGGCAAATCCATCCTCAGAATAGTGGGTATTATTGATGAACTTGCTGTTGCTTACTATCAAGGTGTCCCGCACAGCAATCTCAAAAGCTCCACAACCTCGATCCCAAGGGCCCGGCATCCAGGGCACCCCACTGTCTCTGATCACGATCTTATCCAGCTTGATTACAGCTCCTTTCAGGTATAAGCCAAAGTCGCGAAATTGGGCTGTGTTGTTGCTCAAGGTGATGTTTTTCATAGTATAATCGCTATTGATATAGCCCAAGGCTATCATCCATTGACTAACTGATGAGTTTTCAACCGTGATGTTTTCATAATGGCAATCAAAGATTTCCCAACTGAAGAGAGCAGATGCCATGTTGGTGGTGATGGTTACATTCTTCATCTGCATGCCAAACCGCCTTATGCCCATGGTTACCACACCCGTGCCTTCAATCAGATTTTCAGCATAAAGTCTCGTTTGAGATTCCGATACACCCTGCAGGATTGTGTAATCCTTCATGGCGATGGGGATGTATTCGTCCATCATGATGTTGTGATGTTCCCCGGCCATTAAGTGAACCGTGCGGGGTTGAGCAGGATTACTGGCAATTCTCTGCATGCCCAGCGAGGGAGTTTTGAGGGCTGTGGCTGGGCTAAGCCCATCGTCACTGTCGCTCCCATTGGGGCTTACATAGATATCCGCATCAAGTGGCTGTAGATAGGCTTCCTGAATGTCAAACACCACGTAGGGAGAAGTATCGTATCCTGCATCATAATGATCGGCATAATATCTCTCATAGTTAGGAACAGTAAACTTCTTCAGATAGACGGAAACCGTGCCAAAGTGAATATAATGCCAATGGATGTCCATGCCCCATTGAGCAAAATTGTTGTAGATGCTGCACCTATCAGTCTGTGAGAAAATAATCGTTGGTGATCCGCCTTGGGGTGAACTGCCAATCATTAAGCCTCCACCTGTATATCTGGCGATATTGTTATAGATGCTCACATTGCTAAGGTTGATAGTATTGGTTTGAAGTATAGTAATCCCTCCCCCCATAGAGGCCTTGTTTCCATAAATATTGAGGTTGAGAAGGTCTGCGCTGCAATTAGAGTAGAAGAATATGCCCCCTCCAAAGACTTGATAAGGAGACGCACCATTATAATAATCATAGCCACTGCCCCCTGTTATCGAAAAACCTCTGAGGATTATATCCACGGCATTCTCATAAAAGAGAATGGTAGAATTGGCAATGGCGGAGCCGTCTATGATCGTAGTGCTAATGTAAGTAATATCTCCTGTAGTGTATTCCATGGAGGCGATAGTGATATTCTGTTTATTGGAAAGATTGATATTCTCAATATAGCGTCCCGGGTGTACCAAAACTAGATCTCCACTTTGAGCGTCATTGATGGCTACTTGAATAGAGGAGTAAGCTTGGGTTCCATCCAGGGACACATGCCTGGTAATAGCGCACACTGCCAAGGGTAGCAGTAGCATAGTTAATAGTAAATATTTCTTCATGTCAGCTCCTGGTATATCAGGTATGGAGCGGTGACAACCACCGCTCCATATACCTTAT
>CAXZAB010000321.1:0-2352 GCA_964293715.1 uncultured bacterium
GCACAGCCCTTACCGCGTCCTTAGATCTGCCCAAATTGCCGGGCACTGATGTCTTATATTGTCAATGGCAAGCAAATGAAGAAGATAAGAAAAGCGGTGCTGGCTTCAAAGGAAGATGCCCTTAGAACCAAAGAAGAGATGGCAAGCTTCTTTGGTTTCGAATCCGCTACTGCGATGAACAGACACTTAAATAGCAAAACCGAAGCTTAATAGACCTGCTACCTGCGGTATTGGATCAAATAACCATGAAAATATGAGTTGGTATTTGCACCAACATTTGAGACTTCAATAAGTTTCTACATTTGCCAAGCAATTCCCAATTAATTATACATCCTACATTCTAAGTTCTACATTTCATAACCCGATCCGAAAGGTCATTCCAAGACTGGGAGCTACAACACAGGAGACGGTGTCAAATGGTGTCAAATGGAATCCCCCAACTCTGGATCCATAGCTTCTTGCTTGTTTCAGCCAGTCTATCAGATCATAGTCAAGCCTTAATCAAGCGTTAATTATTAACGCTTGATTAAGAGTAGATAAAGAGTAAATTGACATCCTGAAGTGAGCTGGAAAGATCATTCTAAAAAACAGGGGGAAATATGAAAGCAGATGTAAAAGCATGACTTAAAGACTTTTCCGGCCAATTGTATTCAGCCATATATTGTTATCAGCCCAGCTTAAAGCTCACCTTGATGCTGCACGCCCCCAGGATGCCCATACTCCGCAGAGTCCTACCGGTATGAGATATCAGAAAACACCACAAAGCAAACTGCCGGGTCTCAGCGGTGCGCTATTTTACATGAAACCTTAGTTAGAACTGAGGCATAAATCCTTTCAAAAGTTCGACGATGCGCACGATGTGGCGTTTCATTCCCCCCAGATCTCGATATTTCATGTTATGAAGCTCTTGCGAATAAGATGCACGCGAATGCTACATAATGGATAAATAAAGTCCGGGACGGTATATTTTAGCCAGAATATTTATTGATTATTAGCCAATTTCGCATACTCCTTACACTGCACGGATTACTCCAATTTGTCAAATATATCGTCCCGAAGGGACTCAGGCTGTTTTGGGCCATTTTTCTATCTAAAATACCGTCCCGATGGGACTTATATGGTATGTATCATCTTAAGTATCTTGACAATTAAGACAAATATAAAGAGAGTGCGACATATCATTTGATCTTAGATAAATTGCAAGGAGCAAGATGGTGAAAAAGCGTTTTATCAAGTGATTCTGTGGTTTGCTATAGGGATGCTGTTCGTAAAACAGGTACCTGGTGCAAGAATGAAAATAAATCCAAGCTGAGCTATTACATGAATTTATACTTTCTAATCCTCTCTTTAGTGTCCTCGGTGTTCTCGGTGGGAAAAAAATCAATTCTCTGTTTTTCCCCAAACTTCTTGACATAATCTTCAAATAAATAAAGGTTGTCTTAAGCATTCAATTGCATCTTGTAACTTGTTTTTTGATAGAGATATTATAAAGAGAAGGAGACACTCTATGATTTGTGTAGATTACATTCTGGCAGCGTTTACAGATATTGATCTGAAGGCCTTTGAAATCCCAAAATTGAGAGGCTACTTTGCCCATAAATACCCGGATAAATCTCTATTTCACAATCATTTAGCCCAGGGGAAGGTGTCTTATGAAGCCCCCAAAATACAATACCGTATCTATCAAGGTCATCCCGCTCTAATCGGGATCGGAGAAGGGATTCAGCTCGTGAAACAAATCATGCTGGACAATCACAATATCAGAATTGGCGACAAGAATATGCTGGTGCAAGAGGTGCAGGTAGAGCTGCTGAAAGCAGATTTTGGGCAAACGGAAAGCTTTCAGGATTATCGCTTCAGCTCTGTCTGGATGGCGCTGAACCAGGAAAACTACCGGGACTATATCAAAATGAACAGCATGGACCAGAAGAAGCGCCTCAAACGGATTCTAAAGGGGAATCTACTTACCCTATCCAAGGCTTTTTCCTATACGATCCCGGATTTTGAAGCCATTGAGGTAGATGGCTGGTTCAAGCCCGTATCCCGCAATTTTCACAATATTCCCATGCACTGCTTTACCGGAGAATTCACCATGAACTTTATGATTCCGGATTATCTGGCCTTGGGCAAACAAAGTGCCCGGGGTTTTGGGGTAGTGCAGAGACAAAAGGAGGAAAAATGATCCATAAAATGTACTCACTCTTCGAGCATATTCCTAAAGAGATAATCTCAGCTTATGAAAATGAGTATGACCTTGCCGTGGAACCCAAACCGGAGCTTAAAGTGATTACGCTTGATTTTCGCAATGAGGGTTCAGAATACAATCTGGCACATTCGAAAATGAGCGATTAC
>CAXZAB010000322.1:0-2340 GCA_964293715.1 uncultured bacterium
ATTGATAGGGATAGTTGAACCAAGAGTAAGCCCGGCGGGATTATCCAGAATCATTTTATACAAATAGGGGGCTGAAACGGAACCGTTATTGGTAAAAGTCTGTGCAGTAGTTCCGTTAAAGCAAACCTTCGTATTAGCTGTATCAGCAGTCAATTTTCCACCGCTGTTTATCGTGAGGTTTCCTTGAGCAAATAATGACGTGGCAAGCTCTGACTGTGGTGCTCCAGTAGGCAGGAACAAACCTCCATTAATGGTAATATCACCTGGGCCAACGGTGAGGGAGTATTTTGAGTTAACCGTTAATCTACTTCCGCTGTTTACTATAAGGCTGTTACATACCCGAGGAACATTTCCAGTCTGCATCCTGGTATTGATTATCACATCATCTGTAGCTATCGGGACACCTGGTAGGTACCAAAAATTATCTGTGCCCCAGAAGCCACCAGTACTCGTTTTGGTTGCTCTCGTTCCATTGCCTGGTTTTTCTGCTATTAGGTCAGCTTTGCTGTTTTCTGAGGCAATTTGCTCTGGTACACGCAGAGAGAAATCTATAATTGTATTTTGTCTTTCAGCCAGTGCAGGTTTTAGAGACAGTTCCTCACTGCTGATATTGATCTGTCCAAATAAGCTGGCTATGCCGATCAAAAAAATAAACCCAAAAATGAGAATCATCTTTGCTTGTCTCATAATGTCTCCTGTATATATATTCAAATTTTTATTGTTTAAACCGTGATGTTATATCTGATTTCCAACATGGTTGAGATATTAATACCATCCTCGCTCAGCCTTATTGCTACATCAACTAAACACATTTACACACACAATGATTTATTGTCAAGTCATTTTAGGGCGTAATCTGATTATGGGTGTGGAAATGTTTCCACATTTTCCTGCCACCTTCCTGTTAGACAGTTTGTGCGATATAATAAACAGTGATTTTGCAAGCTTTTTTTCTGTTTATCAATCTTTCCAAGGCGTAAGTTCTTGAAAGACAGCACCTATATTGGGAGGCAATCATAGTTTAAAGAGAATGATAAGGGAATTTGCTAAAATCTGGATTATCCAGCTCCTCGATTTTGTCGTGTTCAAGAGATTTTGTCTTGAATTTATGAAACATTAAATCATAGACTTGAGCATATCTGAAATGTCATTATAGTACAATTCTAATGCGAAGTTGAGAAAGCTTTTGTCCTTTTTTGCTTTTAGTGGATCTGCGCAGATCTGTAGGCTGTCAAAATGCTCAAATTGGCTAAAGAACGAAATTAATCTCCATTGCTCTTCGATTATTTATTGGTTTATTTAAGTATTATTCTTGCTTCATCCTTCACGGCGATCACTTTAAAGAATCGTCTGGCTTCATCGGTATCGATCTCAAGAGAGTTGGCAGTGCTCTCGGCAAACAGGCTGAAGGTGCCATCAGGATTATTCGCAGCGAGGATACGGTAGGAATCTGCATTGGGAACCGCAGGCCAGTTCAAAAGCAATTGAAAGCCGGTGTTATTGATGCTTACTACCGGTTTATCAAGTGTAGGACTGGGAATGCTTACCTCTGCCACAAAGGGATCGAGCCCTGCGCAGAGCGGTAAGGTGGTGATCCGGCCGGTAGTGTCTGAAGCCTGAATCCAGTAATAGATGCTTTGCAGATGAGCGCCGGTAATGATGCTGGCGCTGTAGTTGTTTGCACCATCGTGACTGAGGTTACTATGCTGCCAGGGACCGCTGGAGGATGTACTCCAGGCGATGAAGCTGCTTTCAGCGTTCAGGGTATTGACATGATCTATCTCTAAAGTAAGGGTATATTCCTGATAGGCAGTGAGATCACTGATGGGCTGGTGGCGCAAGGCAATCATCTGATTATCAAAGATGGTGTTTACGCGGCAGTGGACAGCATCGTCGGAGATAAATGAGCTGTCGTAATAGCCCTGCACAGTATAGCCGGGCATAGCAGTTTGGTAAGCGGTGATGGCGGCTGTGTCATAGCTGGAAGGGCTTGAGTTTGCCTGCGGGACGTAGATCTTCTTGTTGAAGATGAAGGCATTGGCATAGGGCTCGTTGCTCGAGCTCTGGTTCACACGGAAGATCTGATAGGGGGTGCCGTAACTGGAGGTTTTAGACTGCCAGAGGGCGGCCGTCGCTTCCAGAGCGGCGTAATTAGCATGGCTCGAAGGCACACGCGCGATCATCACTTTGTCCACATCCAGCAGTTTAGCATGGCAGTCAATGTGGTCAATGCTGGAATTGGAGAGCGGCTCCGCATACATGAAGTAATCCGTAACGCCCAGAATATCACTAAAACGTTGGTTGATCTGGGCCCCGGTGGGGCTGCTGTTTTCAGAGAAG
>CAXZAB010000323.1:0-2318 GCA_964293715.1 uncultured bacterium
CTATCAAAGGAGTTCTTGAGGGCTTGAAGATAGTCTGGCACCAGCCGGGGTTTGTTTGTCTCTGCGCTGAACATGGCATTTGCGATGTGCAGCTCTGCTTTTTTACGTTCCTTTATAGCTTCCAGCAATTCCAGGGATTTATTGAAATCGAAATGTTGCTGTCCGGGGCTGTATTTATAGCCCATCACTTGCGCCATCTCCGTGGCAGTCTTACCTTTGGCGCCGGTATAGGCCATGCCCAAGGCGCTGTTTATGCTGTAAGGTGAGAAAAACAGATTCTCCCCTGCCTCGTCCACGTTGTGCAAGAATTCGAAAGCAAAGGTGTTGTTTTGCTTACTAATCTCTGCGGTGCTGATTTCGTGATCCAGATCTTCAAGTTTGAATGTTTTACTGCTCTTGTTTGAGCAGCAGGCTCCTGTGAACATGATTAGTCCCATGCACAAGAGGGTAATTAAATTTCTGTACATTGTTCCTCCAGTTTGATGTTTTAATGTTTATTTAATTAATCAGTGCCAGTATTTACGATCCAGAGTGCGATATTGAATGGCCTCTGAGATGTGTTCACTATTGATGTTGTCCGATCCTTCCAGATCCGCGATCGTGCGCGCCACCTTCAGGATGCGGTCAAAGACCCGGGCCGAATAGCCCATTTTGTCGATAGCGTTTTGCATCAGCGCATGACTGGCCTCATCCATAATGCAGAATTTGCGCATCATTTTGCTGTTCATCTGGCTGTTATTGAAAATACCATAGTCCTGAAACCTGCGGTGCTGGACCTCGCGCGCCTTATTCACTCTTTGCCGGATCGTGGCGGAGGTATCTCCGGAAGGCATTGCTGCCAAATCCGCATAGTTCACAGCAGGCACTTCCACATGGATGTCGATCCTGTCCAAGAGAGGGCCGGAAACGCGGTTACGATAACGATCCACTGCGAAACCCTCACAGGTGCATTTGTGATTTGGGATATTGGCGCCAAAATAGCCACAGGGACAGGGGTTCATCGAGGCGATAAGCATGAATTCAGCCGGATAAGTCAGGCTGGTAGTGGCTCTGGCGATGGTAACCACACCGTCCTCCAGGGGCTGACGCAGAACTTCCAGCACGGTTCGCTTGAATTCAGGCAGTTCATCCAGGAACAAAACCCCTCTGTGAGAAAGACTTACCTCTCCCGGTTTGGGGAAAGCTCCTCCGCCAATCAGGGCCACATCACTTATGGTGTGATGAGGGCTGCGAAACGCTCTCGTAGTAAGGATTCCGTTCTTAAAATCTTTGGAAAAACCGGCTACGGAATGGATCTTTGTGGCTTCTAAAGCTTCGTCCAGGGTCAGTTCAGGCAGGATGGTGGGCACGCGTCTGGCCAGCATGGTTTTGCCAGAGCCGGGAGGCCCTATCATAAGGAGGTTGTGCCCACCCGCTGCGGATACTTCCAAAGCGCGTTTCACCTGAAATTGCCCCTTCACATCATGCATATCGAGCGGAAAGTCGTTCAGCACCTGGAAGATCTTCTCTCTATCCACCGTGGCAGGCGGGATGGTGATTTCGCCCTTCAGAAATTGCACAGTCTCATAGAGCGAAGTCACCGGAATCACCGTAAGACCTTCTATGATGGCGGCTTCCTCAGCGTTTTCATGAGGCACGATCAAGATGTCCAGATCATCACGTTTGGCAGCAATGGCGATGGGCAGAACCCCATCCACAGGACGCACATTGCCATCCAGGGAGAGCTCGCCGATGATGCCAATCTTCTTCAGAGCAGCCTCGGGCACACCGCCATTATTCATCATGATCGAGATCGCAATGGGCAGATCCAGCGAAGAGGAATCTTTCTTGATATCCGCCGGTGCTAAGTTGATGGTATAACGCCCGGTATGATAGCTCAATTTGCTATTGCGAATGGCCGCAAAGACGCGATCCTTGCTCTCCTTCACAGAGTTTGAGGGCATGCCCACGATATTGACGTTGTGCTGCATATTGCCGTCGCGGTCACATTCCACGGAAACCTGAAGCGCATCTATGCCCAAAGTAGTGTATGTCAATGCAATTCCGACCATTAAACTATCCTTTCCTTAGTTCTTTTTCTTTGCTTTACACAGTTTGAGATCTTTGTTATTGAGTCAAGAAGATTTTGGACGGGCTGATCTGGATAGCAGATTTGAATAGGCTGGATAGGGATAATATCTGCGGGGAAAGAAGGCAATATGGACAGCGTAACTTGACTTTGTTGCTTACAACAGCTTTTAAAAAGGTCATTTATTGATCTCTTTTACTCACTTTATTGGAAGAATAATCAAAATACTGTAGTCATCGTTTAACCTTTT
>CAXZAB010000324.1:0-2310 GCA_964293715.1 uncultured bacterium
ACAACGCAGCCTGTTTCAAGCCCATAGCATCTTCCTCTTATGTGGATTCTGCTATTGATAAAGACCGGGTAAAAGATATTGATACAAGCTCATTTCGCATTAATGTAGAACGGATGCCTCTGGAACAAGCTTTGGAAACTAAGGGCAAGCAAAGCTTCAGAAAGTCTGTTCGCTTTGCAGATCTAGTAATCGAAACTGCAGGGATGCGCCTCACCGGTGAGTTTAGCGACCTCATCGAGCTTGAAAATGAAGCGCAAACGAGGATAGCCTTTTTGTAATGATTATATCTCACCCTGCCTTCAAGAGTTATCAGAGAAAGTCTTTGTCGCTTCATCTCAGTAATGTGGCAACCGGATCTAAGGCTCGCATTCAGAGGCTTTCTCTTTCCACTCAATTGATCAGTAAAGCTGCCCTGGCTGATCTTGCCTATCGTATTGGCTTGTTTCACGATCTTGGCAAAGCCAGTTCCTTTTTCCAAGAATACGTTCACGGGGGCAGGAAGTCGCCTTACACAAGGCATAGCCTTATCTCAGCCATTATCCTCTATTACAATCTTTTAGGTGATGAGCGCTGGAAGGATTTTGCCCTCATAGGCTTCAAAGCTGTCCAAAGGCATCATGGGAACCTCAGCGCTTTTGGTACAGAGCGTCTGGATGATGGCGTACTGATTGCAAACACACTCAAAATTTATGAAGATATCAAAATCCAAATATCCCGGGATGAGGATTTAGAAAAGTTTGTTGTCCGGCACGGCATCACACTCCCTGAGCTTGATAAAGGTAAACTTCGCACATTGAGATTTGATTTGGAAAACTTTAATGCCTATGAGGACATAGACGATGCTATCGAGCGCTTTTTCTTGCAGAATCTGCTGTTTTCCGCCTTGATCGATGCCGATAAGTATGATGCAGCCCGCCTTGATTATCATCCTGATCAGTCTCTTAAGCAAGAAATATCATATTCGCCTCAAGCTTATCTACAGAGTTTATGTGCAGAAAATAACGACTTGAACAGAATTCGGGGAAAGCTGCTACATGCAGCCGAAAATGTAGATTTTTCGCCATCAGGCAGCAGATGCTTTGCCATGAGTGCGCCTACCGGAAGCGGCAAAACCTTAGCCTGTATGGGCTTTACCGAAGCACTACAAACAGCCACACCCCGGCCAAGACGCGTAATCTACTGTTTACCATATACCTCTATCATAGACCAAAACTATGAAGAAATAGATAAGGTTTTTCAAAGCAATGGCTTGAGCGCAAAGAACTACGAGCTTTTGCTCAAGCATCACCATCTAATGGATTATTCCAGGCCAAACCCAAGTGAGGATTACGATTATCACGATTTTATGAACGATCACCTGCTTGCCGATTCCTGGAATGCCGCTTGCGTGGTTTCTACCTTTGTTCAGCTTTTCCACTCTTTGATTGGCTCTCGTAATTCTATGGTCCGCAAGCTTCACAACATTATCAATTCTATTTTGCTCTTGGATGAAGTGCAATGCCTGCCCCCAAAATACTATCCGCTTCTGCGCAGGATATTTGCTGTTTTAGCACAAAGATTCGATACTTATATTCTTACCTGTACCGCTACACAACCTTTTATCTATGAACCAGAAAGCTATGTGGAGATTAGTCCACCCCGGCTGTTTGACCATCCGGTATTTAATAGGGTGAATCTGCATATTCACAAAGATATCTGCACTTTGGAGGATTTCGTACAAGACCTAAACCTTACAGGAGTAGATAATGCGCTTTTTGTAATGAATACCAAACGCAGCGCCTTGAGTCTTTATGAACTGCTCAAAAGCCAGTATCAGGACAGCTATGAAGTCTTTTGTCTTACCACCTACCATACACCGGTATGCAGACTTCAGCGTATTCAAGCCATCAAAGATGCCCTTAAAGCCAAGTCTCACATCCTCCTGGTCTCTACCCAGCTCATTGAGGCGGGAGTAGATCTCAGTTTTTGCAGGGTATATAGGGACATGGGACCGCTGGATTCTATCATCCAGGTTGCGGGAAGATGCAATCGCCATGGCGAATTGGGTGTTTTGGGCGGTGAGATGCATCTGCTTCGTTTGGGCGAGGATGGTAAAGAATATTCTACCCGAATCTACGATAAATACTTAATCGAAAAAACCCGGGAGATCTTGCGACCGTATGAGCATCTGGAGAGCCTGATCTTCGCCGATCTTATCCGGGAATACTATCTGAAGCTTGAGTTTGGAGCAGAAGCCAAAGCTCTGTTAAACGCTATACGTGAGCTTAATTATGATCAAGATATTGCCGGGCAACGTCCCATTGACGCTTT